>DATASP010000266.1:0-10871 GCA_036269155.1 Candidatus Udaeobacter sp. | reverse complement strand
CAATGAAGTTTATTTTTCTGCTTCGTATCTTTGGTTCAAAAAACTTCACACTGTAGTCGAGGCAAAGTTCGTGAATGCGCGCGAGGAACTGAACTTTGGCCTTCCGAATTTCGATATCGAGGATTTTTCCTTCGTAAACATTGCGGCGGAGTATGAAGTCACGCCACACTTCTCGGTCTTCGGGCGAATCGACAATTTAGCGAACGAACATTACTCGGAAGTTTTCGGTTTCCCAGCGCTCGGTCGCGCCGCGTACGGTGGGGTGAAGCTGCGGTTCTAGAGTAGCGCGAGCCTCCAGACTCACCGCGGCGGGCGAGGCGCATGCCGTACTTAGAGGCAGCCACTTGTCGTTTCGAGCCCTTCGGCTTCGCTCAGGACAGGCTCGGTCGAGGAATGGATCGAGTGGGACGAGCGACATAGACGGTTGCGCCGCGAGGGCAGCGGCGAGAGAGTCGGGAGACGAACGAGTCAATCTCGTATCGTAGACCATGTCCCTGAAACTTTCCGAGAAGAAACTCGTCGTGCTCGGCGCCGGGAAACTTGGCGGTATACTGCTGCGCGCCTACCTGAAGCAAGGACTGTTCGACGTCAGCCGCACGACCGCGACAGTGACACATGCGGAAAGAGCAGCCGCGCTTGCGAAAGAGTTGGGCATCGCCGTGACCACAGACAATCGGGAAGCGGTTAGAGGTGCTGACATTATTCTTCTCACGGTAAAGCCACAAACTGTGGCGGAGGTGTTGCAGCAGATCGCTCCTGAAGTCGGTGCCGAGACGTTACTGGTTTCCGTGGCCGCTTCCGTGCCGATGAGTTATTTGGAGCAGCAACTCACTGCGGCCACTGGTGGCAAGCGCGACGAAGTGGCAGTGGTCCGAGCGATGCCAAACACTCCTGCCGCTGTCGGCTGCGGGATGACTGCAATTTGTGGCGGGACTCATGCGAAGCCCGAGCATCTCGACATCGCTCGCAACATGTTCGATGCCGTCGGCCGGACGATTGTGCTTGATGAAAAGCACATGGACGCGGTGACCGGTCTTTCCGCAAGCGGACCGGCGTTCGCATACATCATTCTCGAATCGCTTGCCGAAGCCGGCGTGAAAGTTGGTTTGCCGCGCGATGTAGCCACTTTGCTCGCGGCGCAGATGATGAAGGGCTCGGCTAGTGTCGTTTTGGAAACCGGCGACCATCCCGCGCTTCTAAAGGACGCTGTCACCACCCCGGCCGGCTGCACCATTGACGGCATCCTTGAACTCGAGGAAGGGAAGCTGCGCGTTACTTTGATTAAGGCGGTTGTCAAAGCGACCAGCCGTGCTGGCGAATTGCTATTTGAAAAGTAGCTGGGTTGTCTGAAGGGAAAAATCGCGGTCTTCCATCGCACGCTCCGAGCACGGCAGGCGGAAACATAGCCAAACGGCTACGGCTTGAAATCCGTGCGGCATTGCTTAATGACGCAGTATGATTCCGCTGTTGTATGTTTTGATCGGGGTGATCGGCGGCGGATTTGTCGTCGCAGTGATCGCTCTCGTTGCATGGCGTGGAACCAGCGGGAGCGTGCAAGTGGACCTGGTGAAGCGATTGGAAATGATCGATCGCGGATTGCGCGACGAATTCTCTCGCAACCGTGAGGAAGCAGGCGCGGCCGCGAAGAATCAGCGGGAAGAATTGAGCAAGTCGCTCGAAGGCGTGCGATCAATCGTCGACGTTCGACTGAGCCAATTGCAGGAAGACAATGCAAATCAAATCGACAAGATGCGGGCGACGGTCGATGAAAAATTGCAAGGCACACTGGAGAAGCGCCTGGGCGAATCATTCAAGCTGGTGAGCGAGCGGCTTGAGCAGGTGCATCAAGGCCTCGGCGCGATGCAGCAACTGGCGAGTGACGTTGGCGGGTTGCAACGCGTACTTACGAACGTGAAGACTCGTGGCGGCTGGAGCGAATGGCAACTAGGCGTCCTTTTAGAGGAAATGCTGACGCCGGACCAGTTCGCCAAGAACATGAAGACGCGCGACGACAGCGATGAGCGCGTCGAATTTGCGATCAAATTGCCCGGCGACGAGAACCCCGACGGATCGTCGAGGGTGTGGTTGCCGATTGACGCCAAATTTCCGATGGAACACTACGAGCGGCTCACTGCGGCACAGGAAAAAGGCGATCCCACTGCAGTCGACGCCGCGATAAAAACATTGGAGACGCAATTGAAGCGGTGCGCGAAAGATATTTGCGAGAAATACATTAACCCGCCAAAGACAACCGATTTTGCGCTGATGTTTCTGCCAAGCGAAGGACTTTACGCGGAAGCGATTCGTCGCGTGGGCTTGGTGCAAAACGTACAGCGCGATTGCCGAGTTACCTTTGTCGGACCGACTACGCTGGCCGCGTTACTCAATAGTTTGCAGATGGGTTTTCGCACCCTGGCGATCCAAAAGCGATCCAGCGAGGTTTGGAACCTGCTTGCAGCGGTGAAAACTGAGTTCGGAAAATTCGGGGAGGCGTTGTCAGCAGTGAAGGAAAAAATCGACCAAGCCTCACGGAAAATAGAAGATGTCGATGTTCGCTCACGCGCTATCACAAAAAAGTTGCGCGATGTCGAGGAGTTGCCATCGAATCCGCAGCCATTGTTGAAGGACCTTTTGCGCGACGTGGATGAAGAGTGAATTTCGTTTCTGTAGCGGCTTCGATGTGCGAAGCGTAACGCTGTAGCGTGCGCTGTCCTCAGCGCATTATGATCCGCTGGGACAGCGTACTGTACATCCAGCACTAGCATGAGCTTGAGTAGTCACATCACATCGTTCCATTTGGTCTGGTCTTTGAGCATGATCTCTCGCAGGAGACGAATGGGCGGCATGCCGTGATTGAGCAACTCGTTATGGAACTTTTGTAATGAGAAGGTGTCGCCTTCTTGCGCCTTGTAATCGTCGCGCAGTTTCAGGATCTGCAATTTGCCAAGCGTATAATTGAGATAACCAGGGTCGAAAGTGCCGCGCATGGCTTCGCTGCGCGCCGGTTTTTCCTCGTAGTAACAATTGTCTTGAAAAAATTTGGTTGCTTCATCTACGGACATATTTTGTGTGTGCAGTTTGATCGATACACATAAGCGACAGAGACGAAGCAGCGCTTCGTCGGCCTGAGCCATGCGATATTTGGCCGCGCGTTTGACGTCCTGTTCGCTGGAGCTCGCAGTGGTCGCGCTGCCATAGCCTTCGTCGACCATCATCTTTTCGCAGTAGTGCGCCCACCCTTCGATGAACGCGTAACTGCCGAAGATTTTCTCAACCCTGCTGGCCGGCGAAGCGTTCAGGTGCAGGAATTGTATATAATGACCGGGGTAAGCTTCATGAATTGAAGTGATATCGGAGGTGTAATAGTTGAAGGCCGTGAGCCATTCCTGCTTTTGTTTCTCCGGCCAATTGTTCTCCGTGGGAGTAACATAATAGTAAGCCTCGGTCGCCCGCTTTTCGAATGGACCCGGCGTATCCATCGATGCAAAGGACGTGGCGCGGAGATATTGCGGCGTCTCTTTGACCTTTGCGCGAACCTCCGAGGGGATGCTGACCAAATGCCGGTTCAAAACGTACTTGCGAATTTTGTCCAGGTCTTTGCCAACATCGGAAATGAGTTTGTCCGGCGCCGGATGTTCGCTCTGGATTTGCTTGAACACTTCGATTGGCGACTTGTTCGGGTCGATTTTTTTTGCAGCGTCAGCAAATGCTTGCTGTTCTGTTTTTAATTGCGCCATTCCAATCTCGAGGACTTTTTGCGGCGAAAGATCGACTAGTTCGGTTTGGGCCAGGAAGCGACCGAATTTCTCTTCGCCCAACGCAAAATCGAGCGAGGCTTTCGGCAGTTTCTCCCGCTCCAGCCACGCTGCGTAATCGTTGAGAGCACTGGCTGCCTTGCGATTGGCTTCCGGAAGCGCCACTCGGAGCTGTTCGTCCTTCAGTCCGCCGACCGCTGCAATGAGATCTTTCTTCAAAAAATCGGCGGACCCTCTTGCTATCTGGATGGCGAGCTCTACAAACGGTTTGGGAAGCTGTTCATTGAGATTTGTTCTCGCTGCGATCAGGATGTTTGGGATTTGAGATTCGATTGCGACGAGGCTGCGAACACGATCCTCAAGCGGCGCAAAATTTCTTTTGATATAAACATTCACATCGGCGGCGCGCGCATAGACCATGGGATTTCGCTCGAAAATGGACACGTCCTGCATCTCAAAGAGATCCTTCTTCACCGCAGCCTGAAGAATCCGCAGGTCGATAGATTGGCGTTCACTCAGTTTGGACGGATCGAATTTGGCCAATCGATCATCGAAGCGTCGCAGCCGGGAAAGTTCGGCGTCGAGCGCGAGCCGGCTATAATCGCTGATTTTGCCGTCGTACTCGTGAAGACCCAGGGCAGTTCCCTCTAGCGGATGAGCCGCCAGATAGGTTTTGATGTATTCTTCAGCTACCGCTTCATACTCGGCGTCCTCTGCCTGCGCGGCCAGGATCGCTCTGCAAAAGCACAGCGCCAGTAGGAAAATCAACAAGCGCAGTTTGCCTGACGCACGCTCATTAACGCCGGGCTTCAGCCCGCGGTTACGGTACGAACAAGCGCCAAACCGTTTCAACCCTTTGGATACGGCCAGAAAGCCGTCAAAACGGCTCGCGTTTGACTGAGCTGCACCCGGCTGAAGCTGGGTGTTAACAAGATGAGGGAAAGGGTTGGTCATCCTTAAGAGTCCCAACTAAGACAACCCTCCGCCTTCGCCGTTGCCAAAAACTCCTCATGAGCGATGATGGAGTTTCTCGAATCTTGGGTTGAAAGTTGATATATGAAGCGTGTGATGATCATCCCATTGCTGGTTTGTCTGCTGGCTGGCGCTTTCCCGGCCGCATTCGCGCAAGAAGCGCAGCCGGGAAAGAGCGAAGAGGATAACGGCTACGCGCAGATCTCCATTTTCGCAAAGGCTCTTGAATTGATTCGGCAGGATTATGTGGACGACAACAAGACGAGCTATCACGATCTCGTCACCGCCGCAATGAAGGGCATGCTTTCTTCGCTTGACCCACATAGCCAGTTCATGGACCCGAATGACTTTCGAGACATGCAGGACGATACGCGCAGCCGCTTCAATGGCCTCGGGATTGAGGTTTCGATGAAAAACGGCCTGCCGACGGTGATTACAGCAATGGAGGACACGCCTGCCGCCAAGGCAGGCATTCTGTCCGGCGATCAGATCTTGCGAATCAACGGTATTTCGACGGAAAAAATGGACCTCCAAGATGCGATCAATGTTTTGCGCGGACCCGCCGGCGCGAAATTGACTCTGACGCTGCTGCGACCTGCAACCAAGGAGATCAGGGAGTACGCGTTGCAAAGGGCAGAGATCAAAATCCAAAGTGTGAAGGGAGCAAGCTTGCTTGACGCAGAGCTGACGGGGCCATTCAAGATCGGTTATGTCCGGTTGATTCAGTTTAACGAACCGACCGCCGATGAACTATCAAAGGCGCTGGACGATTTGCAGAAGCAAGGCATGCAAGCGCTCATTCTCGATCTTCGGAACAATCCAGGCGGTCTGTTGAATAGCGCGGTGGACGTGTGTGCTCAATTCTTGCCGCCGAACACAAAGGTTGTCTCAACGCAGGGACGTGTCGCCTCTCAGCAGCATGATTACTCGACTTCCGGCGCGAAAAGGGAGCGTCCGAACTTTCCGATGGTACTGCTCGTGAACGAAGGCAGCGCGAGCGGCGCGGAGATTGTTGCAGGGGCGCTCAAGGATTTACGTCGCGCTGTGCTTGTCGGCGAAACTACTTTCGGGAAGGGCTCCGTACAAAATGTGATGCAGTTGCCAGACGGCTCTGCGGTGCGTTTGACGACTGCCAAATACTATACGCCGAGTAAACAGGTTATTCAGAGCAATGGCGTTACTCCCAATATTCGGGTTGCCATGACTGCCGAGCAGGAGCGTTCTCTCTTTGCGATGCGCAATACCGGAAATATCAAACCCGAAGACGAGAAAAATATTATCAAGACGAAGGATCCACAGATGTTGCGCGCAATCGACGCGCTAAAGGGCGTGATGATTTATGCGCAACAGAGTGCCCCGAAAGCGGAAGCGGTAAAAAAATAAGGGCGCTCGCGCGGGATTGTAGGGTAACCGCTTCGGTTGCCCGGTTTGGCAGGCAGAGCGCCTGCCCTACAATTCCGTTGTGAAAACAGTACTAGCCCTCGAAACATCGTGCGATGAGACTGCCGTGGCGATCTTGCGCGGGCGCGACGATCGCTCCGGTCCGGAGTTGCTTGCCAGCGAAGTGGCATCGCAGATCGCCGAACACGAGAGATACGGTGGGATCGTGCCTGAGATTGCGTCGCGCAACCATCTCGTATACGCGCCGCGACTGCTCAATGGCACTGCAAGGGCGTCCAGGATCAATCTGTCAGACGTTGACGCATTTGCGGCGACCAGCGGGCCCGGACTGGCGAGTTCGCTCATGGTAGGCGCGTCTATCGCCAAGGGATTGGCGATCGGCTTTGGCAAGCCTTATCTCGCAATCAACCATCTCGAAGGCCATTTGCTATCGCCATTCTTCGGTCGCGCAGATGGCGAGGCGGGAATCAGACCGAATGTTTCGCTTATTGTGAGCGGTGGACACACCATGCTGGTTCGAGTGCACGCACTGTGTGATTATCAGGTGATCGGCCGCACTGTCGACGACGCTGCCGGCGAGGCGTTTGATAAAGTCGCCAAGATGCTGGGGCTGGCTTATCCGGGCGGGCCGGAAATTGAAAAGCTCGCCCGAGGCGGTGATCCAAACCGTTTTGATCTGCCGCGCAGCATGCTCGGCTTGGAGAATTTTAGCTTCAGCGGATTAAAAACCGCGGTGCGATATTTGCTGCCAAAGATTGCAGCGCGTTTCTGTGAACCCCGAAAGCATTCGGGGCGGACAGAGACGCCCTACAAGTTGGATGAGTGCGTGTTAAACGATCTCTGCGCGTCGTTCCAACAGGCAATTATCGACGTGCTGGTGACAAAGACGATTGCGGCAGCGCAGAAATACGACGTCGATCTTGTGACAGTTAGCGGCGGCGTGAGTTGCAACCAGGAATTGAGAAGGCAGCTGCACGAGGCATGCAGTCGCAACGGATTTGAATTCAAAAACGCCGAGCCGTCGTTGTGTACCGACAATGCGGCCATGATTGCCTTTGCTGCGTTATTGCGATTGCGGGCGGGATTTGAATCGCAAGTGACCGAAGAGATCGACCCGAATCTCGCGCTGGTGTGAATGTCTGGGGAGCACAGGCTACCAGCCTGTTCTTTTCGCCAGCCTGCCGAAAAGCTCATCCTGCAATTCAAAATTTCGCTTCGCGAAAATGTCGTCGGCAAGCTGCCGACGACTACAGGCTGGCAGCCTGTGCTCCCTAGAATTAATATTCGCGTTCGAGCAGATAATTCGCCAGCGCGTGCAGCGGTTCGGCATCCCTGCTGCTGAACACCGACAAAGCATCGTGCGCCTGACGCGTAAGCCGCCTGGCTTCGGCGCGGGATTTTTCCAAGCCGATCACCGCGGGATATGTCGCCTTTTTTGCGGCCACATCCTTGCCGGCACTCTTGCCCAATATCTCGGAGGTCTGCGTTACATCGAGAATGTCATCGATGATTTGGAACGCGAGTCCCAGTTGCTGTCCGAACCGTGTGATGGCAGAAAGTTTTCGGGCGTCTGCGTTGGCGCTCATCGCACCGAGCCGCACCGAGCTTTTCAAAATGGCTGCGGTCTTGTTCTCGTGAATAAATTTCAGCTGATCGCGTTTGACCTTTTTACCTTCAGCTTCGAGATCAGCAATCTGACCGGCGATAAGCTTTTGGCTTCCCGCCGCCACTGAAATCTCGCGCAACAAGGCTGAAATATTGTAGCGGGGCGCCGGTTTCGCTCGGGACACAATTTCGAACGCGATCGTCAACAACGCGTCTCCAGCCAGGATCGCAATGCCGTCGCCGAAGACTTTGTGGCAGGTGGGCCGACCGCGCCGGAAATCATCGTTGTCCATACTGGGAAGATCATCGTGCACGAGCGAGTAGGTGTGAATGCATTCGAGCGCGCAGGCGAGAGGAAGCGCATCATCGATGTTGCCGCGACAAGCTTCGGTTGCCGCAAGGCAAAGAATAGGTCGCAATCGTTTTCCACTCGCAAAAAGACTATAACGCATCGCCTTGTGAAGCGTTGCGGGTTTCGTATTCGCCCTGGGCAAATATCGATCCAGCGCCCGCTCGATCTTTCTTTGGCGGCTGCGAAGATATGCTTTCAGATCCATGACGCTAGCGGATCTCGACTGTAGCGGCGGTCCGCAACGCTGGCAGCATTTTTCGACGCAAAGCTCTCAATGTTCTTCGAACTTGCGCGTTGGTGGCCCCGAACGGCCTCCAAAGTAGGCTGCGCTCAAATATTCTCCGCCGCTTCACTGGTAGCGATCGGTTTCACCCGCATGGCGAGGAACGCGCCCAGAAGCAAAACAGCCGCGCTCCAAAGCTGAGTGTGAGTGAGCCGTTCGTGGAAAATCCAGGCGGAGAGCGCCATCGCGATTGCCGGACAAAGAAGCTGCAGAGTTTGGGACAGCGCGACTCCGATTTGTTGGATCGCGACGTAATACAAAACGTGGGCGAGCGTGATGCAGATGACAGCAGAAAGGATGAGAATCAAGTTCGCCTGTGCGCCGGTGTGGATCGGCGTGTCAATCTTGCCAAAAATGAGCGTGAGCGGAAACAACAGGCCCGAAGTGATGAAGCTGACAATTCCAAAGCTGCGGATCGATCCAAGTTGAGCGGAGGGCCGTTTAATCAAAACACCATAGAGGGCCCAACAAAACGTCGCGGTGAAAGCGATAAGTAATCCAGGCAGTGCCACATGTTGATCGTGGGAAATTGCGTTTGGCTGAAACCAGATTACGCCGAAAGCACCGAGCAACCCAAGACAGGTCCCAATTTGAAATTTCCATTGGCGAATGACAAAGCGTTCCTCCGGAAAAAACGCGAGCGCCAACAGCGCTGTGAAGATCACCGACGCCCGAGTGAAAATCGTGTAGACGCCGGGGCCTATGTAAAAGAGAGCCATTACCTGCGTGACTTGGTGGACAACGTTTGGCACGCACGGCAGAAAACAAAGCCGAACTGCGCGCATGTTGATGCTCTGGCCGAGGCGGTGCGCACGCCAAAGCACCAGCGGCGCGATCGCGATGCAGGCCACTGAATAGCGATAAAAATTCTGCGCCCACGGATCGTAAAAGCGATTCAAATAATACATGAAAAGCGACGGCAATGACCAGATGGCGACGGTGGCGAAGACCGCCGCATAACCTTTCGAGAGATTGGCGCTCGGTCGGACATTCGCAGTCTTTCCGAGGGAACTTGGTTGCTTCATCACTTTGCTATTTCGACGCGTTAATTTGCTCGCTTACAAACGATAAATTGGTCAAAACGTAGGCCGAAAGGACAAATGAATATGTTGAACAAGCAAATAATCACCATCGCGACAGCGTTATTTCTGTGGCTTACGGCTGTTCATATCGGGCTCGCGAAGAAACCAGCTACGGGCGGCGGCGGGAACCATATACAGCGCGGGATCGAACTCGCCCAACAAAAACATTTCGATCCCGCGGTTGCCGAATTCACCAAGGCGATTGAAGCGAACCCAAAAGATCCGCGCGGCTATGCGAACCGCGGCACGGCGTATCGTCAAGGCGCACGCGCTGCTGCTGCGGCGGGAGATTCGGAAGGTGCATCCACCAGATATCAATCCGCGATGGCGGATTTTGCAAAATACGTTGAACTCGCGCCGAAAGACGCGTCCGCATATTTGGAGCGCGGTGAGACTGAGGTCGAGCTTAAACAATATGACGCGGCCCTGGCTGATCTGACCAAAGCATTGGAAATGAGACCAGACGACCTCACCGGGCTCAAGTTCCGCGGCTTCGCAGAGCTTGGACTCAGCCAGTGGGACAAGGCGGTCGCTGATTTCACGACTTTCATCCAGAAAAAACCGGACGATTTACAGAGTTACGATCGGCGCGCGTTAGCTTACCGAGGTATGAAAAACTACGACGCAGCCATTGCCGATTACACATTTCTGCTCAGCAAAAACCCAAACGATATGGAGGCGCTGACGAAGCGCGGCTACACCTACAGTCTGGCGTTGCAGTACGAAAACGCTATTCCCGATTACCAGGCCGCTCTAAAAGTAAACCCACAAGACAACGATACTTTCCAACGCTTGCAATATGCGCAGTCGATGCTGGCGAAAAAGAATGCATCGCCTCCACCAGCTGCTTCACCATCTCCTACGCCGACGCCAGAAAAACCAAGCCTGATCGCTTCGATCAAACCGCTTTACGTCGGAATTGGCATCGTCGCGCTGATCATAATTGCGGTTGTCGTGCGCTTACTCACACGAGGAAAACCCGAAGGGACCAGCAGCATGATCCGCTGATGCTGTAGCGTCCGCTGTCCTCAGCGGATCACACTTAGCGAGTTCGGCGGACGAAGGCTGATGCGCTGAGGACAGCGCACTCTACAGCCCGGCGATATGCCCTTTTCCAAACAACAAATTTCTTTGACACGCCCATGGGCGCGGTTAGTTTGCGGGCGCTTTTTGCTGGAACGAGGCGGTCCCATGGTCGTTCAAATTGCAAATTTGACGCGGCTTTGGGACTTTTGAATCTCTGGCACGGAGCGAAAACCGGTTTGCCGCTCGGATTGCCACGGAGGCGCTGGGTTGGCGAAGAAAGAGCAGGCCCATGTAGCTCAGTTGGTAGAGCACGTCCTTGGTAAGGACGAGGTCACCGGTTCAATCCCGGTCATGGGCTCAGAAAGAACTCGCGACCGGCGGTAGAGAATTAGTAC
>DATASP010000265.1:0-2608 GCA_036269155.1 Candidatus Udaeobacter sp. | reverse complement strand
TGAAGCCCTAGTGCTAACCAGCGCGGGGAATTGGCCAGCGATTTACTCCAAAATATCAGAGGAGAGGGCTAACTAAGGCCGACGTTTTCGAACTCACGGACCTATGTCGACTTCGACCCGTTCGCAGGCGTAGTCGGGTTCCCGGGAATTGGGATCTATGCTGCATCGAAACACGCCGTGGTTGGTCTGACGAAAACAGCTGCGTTGGAATATTCCGCGCTAGGCATTCGCATTAACGCCGTCAATCCGGCCGCGATCGACACTGAAATGATCGATCGCCTCGCCAATGGCATGAATACGAAGAAGGATGACCTTTCCACCTTGCATCCCATCGGTCGCATCGGTCGCGTCGAGGAAGTCGCTGAGGCCGTTCTGTGGCTGTGCTCGAGTAAGGCGTCTTTTGTGGCCGGACACAGTCTGATTGTCGATGGCGGATTCACCGCTCGCTGAAGTGGCCGCGCTTTTGCAATCTCTCAGGAACGCAGGAATCCAGGAATTAAAACGTTAGAACTTGCGTCCTGAATTCTTGATTTCCTTAAAGTCGGAAACGCTTAAGCAAAGTCGCTCGAACGTAATCGCCGCGCATTTTAAAATAGACTCGAGTTCCTCGCGTGCGAACTGTTGATGCGAACACTTTGTGACCGGTTATTAAAAAGACAGACTTGGAAATGCCAGCTGCGCAGAAAACAGTCATCGTTACGGGAGCGTCGCAAGGCATCGGCGCGGGAGTCGTCCGAGCGTTTCTGGCCTGTGGCTACAATGTTGTAGGAACAGCACGGAACGCGACGAAATCGAAGGAGCTTCCATCTTCAGATCATCTCGCTGTGATCGACGGTGACATAGGTCAATTCGGTACCGCGCAAAAAGTTGCGGCGCTCGCGGTGGAAAGGTTTGGCTCGATAGATGCCGTGGTCGCGAACGCCGGCATCTTCATCGTTAAGCCGTTCACCGAGTATACGGCCGACGATTTTCAGGCGCTTGTTGCGACCAACCTTCTCGGCTTCATCTATATCACTCAGCTTGCAGTTAAACAGATGCAGGCACAGCAGACCGGCGGCAGCGTCGTCACCATTACTGCAGCGCTGGCTGACAATCCGATTGCTGGCGTTACCGCCTCGGTTTCCATGATCACGAAAGGCGGCCTTGAAACCATCACTCGACACCTCGCGATGGAATACGCAAAGCAACATATTCGATTCAACGCTGTAGCTCCCGGCGTCGTTGACACACCGCTTCACGCAACGGATCCGAAAGAACAGTTACAAGAACAGAATCCAATGGGCTCGATCTCGACCGTTGAGGACATTGCCAGCGCGGTCGTTTACCTGACAGAAGCTCGGCAAATCACAGGGGAGGTGTTGCACGTGGATGGCGGTGCACACTTTGGCAAATGGTAACTCGCACGCAATCTCAAGGGGTCACCCCCGAACAGCGCTTGAAAGAACTGGGCATCAAGCTTCCCGTGCCGCCTGAGCCGTTCGGTACCTACGTAGAAGCGGTGCAGACAGGCAATTTGCTTTTTCTAACCGGTATGCTTCCTACCGACGGTCGCGCAGCGAAATTTATTGGACGTGTTGGCGCGGAGCTCGATGTGGAAACCGCGCGGAAGGCGTCCCGCCTGGCAACACTCAATGCTCTTGCTGTCGCACGAAAACACTTGGCATCGCTTGATAAAGTGACGCGAATCGTCCGGCTTGGCGTATCGGTAGCTACTTCAGGAGACATGCGCGATCAGCCGAAAGTCGCTGACGCCGCTTCGGAGTTACTGCAAGATGTTTTCGGAAAAGAAAAGAACCCTTGTCGCTTGGTCTATGGCGTCGCGAGCCTTCCACTCGGAGCTCCGGTTGAGCTGGAAATCATTTTCGAAGTAGCTGCGGAAAGTTGAGAATTCGTGGTTGAGAGATCTAAATGTTCATCGCTTCTCTTATCGTTGCCCTCCGATCGGTCTCTCGCATGGTGTTGGTTGTTTCTGTAACGCTCCCATCGTTTCAACTTCTTGCTCAAGGAAAGGAACGCGCTATGCAACACCCGACTTTTTATCGCACGACGCAAATAAATGGCCTCTCCATTTTTTACAGAGAGGCCGGCCCAAAAGATGCGCGGACGATACTCTTGCTCCACGGACTTCCGTCTTCGTCGCGGATGTTCGAGCCGCTCTTCGCGCGGCTTTCCGATCGCTTTCACCTTGTCGCGCCCGATTATCCTGGCTTCGGACACAGTGATTGGCCTGACCCGAAAAAATTTGCGTACACATTCGATCACATCGCCGAGATCATGAACCACTTCACCGAAGCACTAGAGCTCTCTCGCTTTACTCTTTACATGCAGGATTACGGCGGCCCGGTTGGTTTTCGCATGGCACTGGCGCACCCCGAGCGTGTAGAAGCTCTCATTGTTCAAGACGCTGTGGCGCATAACGAAGGCCTCGGCGCAAATTGGAAAACGCGGCGCGCCTTTTGGGCCGATTGGGCTGCGAACGAAGACGCACTTCGCACAAATCTGCTATCGCTGCAGACAACGCGGACACGCCATGTGGGGAACGATCCGAACGTGGACCGCTATGATCCTGATCTCTGGACCGATGAATTTGCCTTTCTGAACCAGCCAG
>DATASP010000264.1:0-5047 GCA_036269155.1 Candidatus Udaeobacter sp. | reverse complement strand
CGGAGTCCGTTCACGTGCAAAGCTCAGCTTGTGGTACGACGGTAAACGCGAAAAGCATCCAGCTTAACAATGGAACCAACACCGCGCTGCCAACATTGGTCAGTTATATGCAGTCGGGTCGCCTCTCCTTTCGCAAGGGAGAGGGGGCGGGTGAGGGTTGATTCCGGCGCGCGAGGTTGCAAGCGCGAACCCCTCACCTCAGTCCTTTCCCCTTGGCTCAAGGGGAGAGGCGGCAAGAATCGCGACGTCGCCATTCGACCTACGAATGAACGAATACTGCCGCACGATCTGATTATCATGTGCGGTTGCTAAAACGGGTTCTTGGTCTAAACTAGCGCCTTCGTTATGGCAGAAAGCAACGAGACGCTGGGTCTTAAGGAGTTCCAGTTGCATGACAAAGATACCGGCAGCGCGGATGTGCAGGTCGCACTTCTAACTCGCCGGATCGAGCATTTGACTGAACACCTCAGGACCAATCGAAAAGATCATTCTTCGCGCCGCGGCCTACTTAAGATGGTCGCGCAACGCCGGAGTCTGCTCGATTATTTGAGCAAAACTGAAGCCGATCGTTATAAAAAACTGATCGACAAGCTGAACCTGCGCAAATAACGCGAAACCGTTGATTTCGTGTGCGCCTGTTTTAATTGCTCGAAGCCATAAGTAAATTAAACATAGTTAATTAGCAGTCTCAGGCCGCAGTAATCACCTTGGATTTTAGGTTTTAGTTTCGCGCTCCGCGCGACGGAGCAACGGGTTTAAAACCTACAGTCAGGGTGACCGGCTTGGAACTTGCGCATCCAGGAAAGTAAAATGCAACAAAAGGTCACAGCCCAAATTGGGGCTAATCAAATCTCTATCGAAACTGGCAAAATCGCCAGACTCGCCGACGGGGCAGTCGTCGTGACGTGCGGCGACACCACCGTCTTCGTCAGCGCTGTCTCGGCCACGGCGGTCAAAGAGGGCCAGGATTATTTCCCGCTCACCGTCGATTATCGCGAAAAAGCGGCAGCGGCAGGAAAATTCCCAGGCGGCTATTTCAAACGTGAAGGCCGTCCGACGGAAAAGGAAACGCTCACGTCGCGAATGATCGATCGGCCTCTCCGGCCACTCTTTCCGCAAGGCTATTTCTACGACACGCAAATCATCTCGATCCTGCTTAGCGCCGATGGCGAGAACGATCCGGACATTCTGGCGATCAACGGAGCTTCGGCTGCGCTGTGCGTTTCGGATATTCAATTCGCCGGTCCAATTGGCGCGGTGCGTGTCGGGCGGGTGAAAGGCGAGTTTATTGCCAACCCGACACATGCCCAACGCGCCGACAGCGACCTGGATCTGGTTTACGTCGGTACAGAGAACGATGTGATCATGATCGAAGGTTCCGCCAGGGAACTGCCGGAAACTGAGTTCATAAAAGCGCTGGAGTTCGCGCACGAGCATGCGCGCGAGATGATTCGCATCCAAAAAGAATTGGCTGCGATGGTCAACAAACCGAAACGGAATGTCGAGCTGCTCCAAGTGAACCAGGAACTGCTCGATATCGCTTACCGTGTCGCGGGCGACCGAATCCAACAGGCGCTTTACACCGAGGGCAAGGTAGCGCGCGCAAAAGCGGTCGATGCCTTACGCGAGGAAGTAAAGAGCGCCATCCTGGAAAAAAATCCCGAGGCGGATCCCTTCGCGATCTCGCAAGCATTTGATTATGTCCAAAAAAAGGCGTTTCGCGTAAGCATTCTGGAAAAACAAAAGCGCGTTGATGGCCGCGGCTATGGGGATTTACGACCGATCAGTTGCGAAGTGAGTGTCCTGCCGCGTGCGCACGGTGCGGCGATTTTCCAGCGCGGCGAAACCCAGGCGGTCGCGCTCGCCACGCTGGCGCCAATCGAGGAAGCGCAGATGATTGATGCGTACGGCGGCGGCGAACAATCGAAGCGGTTCATCCTGCATTACAATTTCCCGCCATTCAGCGTCGGTGAAACGGGACGGACGGGCGGGCCTGGGCGGCGCGAGATTGGCCACGGCGCGCTCGCGGAGCGTTCGCTGGAACCGGTTGTTCCGAGTGAACAGGATTTTCGTTACGCCATCCGTATTTCAAGCGAGATCATGGAATCAAATGGATCGACCTCGATGGCGAGCGTGTGTGCGGGCACACTCGCGCTCATGGATGCCGGCGTTCCGATAAAGACGCCGGTTGGCGGAATCTCGATCGGTCTCGTGACCGAGCGCGGCGACAATCAAGAAATAAAACGCTACGAATTGCTCACCGACATCATCGGCTCGGAAGATCACTTTGGTGACATGGACTTCAAACTTTGTGGAACTGACGCAGGCGTCACCGGCTTTCAGCTCGACCTGAAGCTACCGGGTATTAGTCACAAAATCATGGCGGAAGCGATTCAGCGTGCAAAGGACGCGCGCACAAAAATTCTCGAGATCATGCGGAGCACACTGGACACTCCGCGGCCGGAGCTTTCGAAATACGCGCCGCGAATTGAGACGCTCAAAATTAATCCGGAGAAGATCGGTGCGCTCATCGGCCCCGGCGGGAAGACCATCAAGGGTATCGTCGCGGAGACCGGCGCTGAGATTAACATTGAAGATGACGGCTCGGTGCACATCTACGCGACCAGCGGTGAAAGCATGGCGCGCGCGAAGGAAATCATCAGTGGTATGGCGCGCGAAATTGAGATCGGCCAGACGTATCAGGGGCGCGTCGTCTCAACGAAAGAGTTCGGCGCGTTTGTGGAAGTTTTGCCTGGCAAAGACGGCCTGGTGCACATTTCCGAACTCGCAGATTTTCGCGTGAAACGGACCGAAGACGTCGCCAAAGTAGGGGACATCATTTGGGTCAAGTGCATCGGCATCGATGACAAAGGCCGCGTAAAACTTTCGCGCAAAGCAGCATTGAAAGAGCGCGCGGAGAAAGAAACGGGACAGACAGCAGAGCCAGCGTCCGAAAGCACCGAAACTTCCAGCTAGTCATCACGCGCGCGCGGCAGCTGCGTCAAAACCTGGAGGTTCAAACCAGCACTGACAAAGAAGTCGAGAAGTCTCTGTAGCGTCCGCTGTCCTCAGCGGAAATTTTGCGTCCACCACACACCATGCGCTGAGGACAGCGCACGCTACAGCAAACCCGCATAAGAGCACCTCTGGACAAGATCGGGATGTGGATCGAAGCGTCTCGTTTCTCATGGCTAAACATACGCTGACCGGGAACATCAAACGACACCGCGCGTTTCCTTCGAGGATTCTAGGAAACCGGCGCGACATTCTCGTTTATTTGCCGCGCGGGTACCGGCGTTTCTTGCGACTGCGCTATCCGGTACTCTATTTGAACGATGGTCAAAATGTTTTCGATGCAGCCACTTCGTTTGCGGGCGTGGAATGGGGTGTAGATGAAACAGCCGAACGCCTGATTCGCGCAAAGCTTATCGAGCCGCTTATCATCGTCGCCGTTGCGAACGTGGGCGAAGATCGGATTCACGAATATGCGCCCACTTCCGGAGTGATCGACGCCAAAGCAAAACGTAAGAAACGTAGCAAAGGCCTGGCGCGACAATATGGTCAGTTTCTCATTGAGGAGCTTAAACCTTACATCGATCAAAAATATCGGACAAAGCCGGGTCCGGAATTCACAGCCCTGGGCGGATCATCGCTCGGCGGCCTTGTCACTCTTGCGATTGGAATGTTGTATCCGCAGATATTCCGCCGCCTGATGGTGATGTCGCCCTCGATCTGGTGGGATAATTTCGCGATTTACCGGCTGGTCGATTCTATCAACGAGAAACCACCGTTAAAAATCTGGCTCGACACCGGGACGGCCGAGCCCGGCTGGGAACAAACGCGCGAATTGTGTAGCCGCCTAATCGAAAAAGGCTGGAAATTGCACAAGGACCTTGAATACATCGAAGCCCAAGGCGCCGATCACAGCGAAGCAGCGTGGGCAGCACGCGTCGAACCGGCGCTGCGATTCTTGTTTCCACGGGCGAGAGAGTTGTAGCCGCTTCCCTGTGGGAAGCGAGAAGCTGATGCCTGTAATGCGAACACGCCGCGTCGCCCACAGGGCGACGGCTACAGTTCACCTGCCCACGGGCGGGACCGGCGCGGGGTTGGGCGGCAGTGGCTCAGGAGGAGGCACGGGTTTCGGAGGACTAGGCGCCGGCGGCGGCTTGGGATTTGGAGAGGAGCCTTGTAGCATGCCAGGAAAACGCCGACCGCTCAACGTCGAACGCTCAACTTTCAACTCAAACATTGCTAGGGTCACTGCAGCCATTTGCCGTAAACCTGGTATACGCGAACGAAGCCGCCAACGAAATCCCAGTCCTTTTGATACGAAAAAGCGCGCGTTTTCGGAGACCAGACCAGCTCACGCGGTGACTCTGGATGATTAGGGTCGTAGACCAGGTAGCGTTCCACTCCGGGATTCGGAGAAAACGACTTCTGCTGATAAACCAAAACCGAGTGATTGATGCTGAGACGGGGGTAAGTAGTGAGGAAACCAATGAACAATTGCCCGCGCGCCAAAGCTGCATTCAGACGGGTGTGCGTCTCCTCCTGGTACCTGGCGCTTTGCTCAAACATCATGCGAGCATTGCTGATTCGGAAGTAACTTGGCCAGCCGTGGCCGATGTTTTTCTGGAAAACCTCGCGACGTGCCTTGGTCATCTCCCGCAGATCCTTGTAACCCGGGAATACGGTTCGTTGATCTTCTGGCAACGGCTTTCCCCACGCCGGCTGGTGTGTAACAGCGCGAATGCGGGCAGCCAACGTCGTATCATCTAAGGGAGCGCTCTTCGGATCGAAGCGAGCAAACTTCTTAAATTGCATGGCGGTGCGGCATAGGACGAAACAATGGCGATTGTATGCGTCTTTTTTCACGGCCGATCCTCTACGTAAAGAAGGATGTCCCTCGTGATATTCGAACACGGTTTGATTAGCGAACGCGAACGTGTCGCGATCGAAATGGAACTGCGATGCGGGAGGGGTGGCGCGCGCGAGCGTCACAGCAGCGACGGCACTGAGCCAGCAAAGACCCGCTGATTTACCCCAA
>DATASP010000263.1:0-6865 GCA_036269155.1 Candidatus Udaeobacter sp. | reverse complement strand
GTGGTTCGGTGCTATCATGTTCACTCGCGGAGTTGCAGGCATGGTTGTAGTGGTAGCGTTGCGGCTTTTAAATGCTCACACGATCTAACCAATCTATGAAGTCAACGGCCCCTGAGCGTTTCGCGGTGAAGGCGGTTGCTGCCGCTGCCGCGCTAATTCTGGCGATGACCGCGCAAGCGCTTCCGCTGAGCTACCTGATTGAGCTGGAGCGGGCGAAGATTGAGCCCGCCGCCAAATTGTTCGAGCAAGAATGCGGCGACCACGTCGACAGCCAGGCTTGTAAAGAGCGGCGTGACGCGTTGGTGAAAGCGCTCAACGGTTTCGTTAGCATGGTTCAGAAGGAGCTTGCGCTGCTCGACGCCAACGCTGGTGACGCTGATTTCCAGAAGCAAACGGCGGCGCGCCGGACGCGAATGCAACAGGACCTTCAGTGGGCGCAGGAGCAGCTGAAGCAGGTAGCGCAATGAGGATCCCTGAGGGAATGATCGCCAACAACGTTGCCACGACCCCCTCGACTTCGCCTCGGCTCCCGGGTTACGCTCCCGCTAGTGCATCGATTTTGTTCCGTGCTGTTCGGTTTGCCGCAGAGCGGCGTGATTCCCTAGTGCGATTGAAACTCGTTCGTTGCCAACACTCACTCGCTCCTACCCTTGTCGTTTTACCTCCTATGTCGCTTGTCCCGCAGCTCCATTCATGCCGCTCGCGCATTCCCGCCGTATTGTTTTTCAAAGCTTACCGTGGCTTAACGCAGCTACTTTTGGAGAATAGCTGGGTGCAATCATCTCTTTGACTCATGATCTTCCCAGCTCATTCGCCCTCGCGGGCTATCCCGTCCATCTCGCAAATTCCCAATCTGCTCGATTCTCGTTAGGTCCTATGCAGGGAGTTGACGAAATAGAGGTCCGTCCATTTTCAAGTCGTGAAGAATACGAGCTGATGCTGGATTACTTTTATAAAGCCGATGATACGTTTTTACGCGGGATGGGCGTGGACCGCTTGAAACTTCCTCAAAGAGACAAATGGCTTGTTGCTCTTTTAGCCGACCATCAGAAGCCAGACAACGAAAGAGACCGGTTCTATCTAATTTGGACATTTCGAGGACAGCGTGTTGGACATTCAAGCATCAATAAGATCGTCCCTGGCACCGAGGCATTTATACATTTGCATTTATGGGACTCACAACTGCGGCGAGCAGGTCTAGGGACCCAACTTGTGCACAGATCGGCGAATTTTTACTTCCAACGATTCAATCTGAAGAAACTTGTTTGCGAACCTTCGGCAGACAATCCTGCTCCCAATCGCGTGCTAGAGAAACTCGGATTCGCGTTCATCAGGCGGTATAGGACGACTCCCGGCTTCATTGCCTATGAACAAGATGTGAATCGCTACGAGTTGAGAAGACCTAACCAATTGCTTGAGCCAACCGCTAACCGCCGTACTGAAAGGATGAAGGAA
Source organism: Candidatus Udaeobacter sp. (assembly GCA_036269155.1). Lineage (GTDB taxonomy): Bacteria > Verrucomicrobiota > Verrucomicrobiia > Chthoniobacterales > UBA10450 > Udaeobacter. Next base: position 5,410 of record DATASP010000263.1, on the reverse strand, counting down.
AAATGATGAAGGTTGAAGTTGAAACAAGGCTCGCCACAGTTTACCCGCCGCGGCCGGCCCGCGGTGGCTCAGCTCCTTCCCGTTAGGCTTATGACAGTTGATGAATCTATGACATTTGTTTTGCAATTGTTTATCCGAAACTCTCTCCTGTTCAGATTGTTGATCATCGTTTTGCTGACTGCGACGCGCGCCGCCGCGAACGATAGCACCGCTGAACTTGCAGCCGGAGGGATAGTTCTCACGCATAACGACGGCATCGAAATGCGCTGTGAAGATCTCTTTATTTCGCAGGAGGAAGTCCGGGTCGGTTACAAGTTCTTTAACACAGCTCCGACCGACACCAAGGTGCTTGTCGCCTTTCCGATGCCCGACATCGTGATTGAAGGTATCGACGATATAATCTCCGTTCCAACCGAGGATCCGGAGAACATCATGGGTTTCCGCACCGAGGTCGACGGTTCGCCGGTAGTTGCGCGTGTTGAGCAGGTGGCGACGAAAGATGGCGTAGACCGCACGGCTTTCCTACGCGATCGCGGCATTCCAATTCAGCCTCACCTCCGCAGCACGGCTCAGATCCTGGATCGCCTGCCAGAGCCGACTAAAACCGAGCTTTTAAACCTCAAGCTCGCTGTCCCCGAGGACTACGACGCGGGCAAGGGTTGGGAGCATCACCTCGCTCCCTCCTGGACGCTGAAGACAACCTATTTCTGGGAGCAAGTGTTTCCGGCTCAGCGTGAGATTAAGATCCAACACCGCTACAAACCGAGCGTCGGCCTTGGCGTCGGGACCGTTGTCGGTTCCGATAGTGGCCGGGAGGCGATTCGGCGCTATTGCCTCGGCGACCAATTTCTCGGTGCCGTCGAAAGGGCTAAGAAAAAGATGCACGCGGAATACGCGCCATTTTCAGAAATTCGGATCGCCTATATTTTATCAACGGGTGCCAGCTGGCGCGCACCGATCGGAGACTTCCGTCTGGTCGTCGACAAGGGCAGGCCTGACAATCTCATTAGCTTTTGCTCGACAGACGTGCACAAAATTGGATCCACTCGACTCGAGGTGCATAAGACCAATTATCGACCCGAGCAGGATCTCAACATCCTGATCCTTAAGCCGCTGCCCAAAGCGGAAATCGACTCCCAGCACTAATCGGGCGCTCACTTTCGGAGCGGTCTCCCGAGCCAGCCACTTCGTTTGCACCCGCGGCGAAATCCACACTTTTGCTTCAAGTAGCTGGGTGGCTTATCTCTTTGACTCATGATCTTCCCACCTCCTGCGCCCTCTAGGGCTTGCCCGTCCATCTCACGAGTACCCGGCTCGTTCGATTTTCGTTAGGTCTATGTCACGCCCCGGCTCCGATTCCAGCGAAGAACAGCTCCAGAGTTTCATCGACAAATTCGATCCGAAGCATCGCGCGACCATTCGGGCTGCACGCAAAGCCCTAAAGAAGCGCTTCCCGACGGCGAATGAGCTCGCCTACGACAACTATAATTTCTTCGTCATCGGTTTCGGACCCAGCGAACGTCCCTCTGACTGCTTTGTTTCTATCGCCGCCGCCGCAAATGGAGTCGGCTTATGTTTTATCCACGGTGCCAGTTTGCCCGATCCGGGAAGAATCCTTTCCGGCTCAGGCAAGCAGACGCGTTTCGTTCGTCTGCCGTCGGCGGAAATGCTTGAACAGCCGGAAGTTCGTGCCCTTCTACGTGTCGCGGCGGAAAAGGCACATGTGCCTCTTCCGCGTAGCGGCCGCGGCAAGCTCATAATCCGATCGGTTTCGGCGAAGCAACGTCCACGTCGTAAGCCGCAGAAGGGCTAACCAAAGCGATGCAGTGACCGTGGACCGTTCTTACGCCTAGTTTTGAGAGCATTCGAACGTTATTTCTAACTCGCGCGGTCGCTGATCTTGTGTCTTGTTAGGCCGGAAGCAGTCAAAATCAAAAGTTTATGAATAATACCGACCAGATTAAACTATTAGTCTCAATGTTCGCGATACAGTTGCCTACGTTGCTCGTTTGTTTTGCGGCTGGCGTTGTTATTCTTGCGAGGTGGCAGGAGGGCTCCAAGGGATCGATGTGGGCGCTTGTTGGATTCGGCCTGGCTGCGGTTCTTTGTTTTGCCGTTCCAGTAGCCCAGACCGCTGTGCAAAACTGGGTTAAACATAGCGGCCACACGACGGTTGAGGGCGCATCAATAATGGCCGGCATTTCGATCGTGTGGTCATTCCTGCGCGCTGTCAGCTATGCTTTACTCTTGATAGCGGTATTTGCAGGGCGCTCGAGTTCGCCTCCACTATCTACACCTCCTTGATCCAGATCAGAAGACTTTATCCAGCCTAACCAGAGGACGTAGCCTAAGGCCTATTCGCTGCTGGCTTCACACTTAACATGATTAAACCACTTCAACTCCGCTTGACGCTCGCCGTCGGTAGGCGTAGCTGATCTTGTTCTCGTAGGACTGCGTATGAAGGTACTGTTAGCTGTATTAGCGCTAATCAGCGGGGGCGCAGTTGCCGCTGATTGCCCGAAGGCTGTAGACTGGGCTCGCGTCTTCTACTCCGAGCACTATTCCTTTTATGCCGACCCGTCGGATCGTGTCTTGCAGTTATCCACGCCAGAGTTTGGAGCGTTGCTCAAGAGGGAATGGGCATATTCCAATGGAGAGATCGGGCATCTGGATTACGACCCCTGGCTTGGAGGCCAGGATGGAGAGATTGGCAAGCCGGTTCGCTTCTCCGTCGAAACGGAGTCGCCCGATACGGCAATTGTCTCCATGTCATATCCGTTCGTGCTTGATTCGAAGCAACCGCCCGAACGGCACACGGTGCACGTCGTATTGCGCAAGCGAGAACACGAGTGCTGGCAGCTTCAAGATTTCATCACTCCGCGCGGCGACTCGCTGGCATATGTGTACTCACTTCCGCAGCCCTGACCAATCGCTCCAGCCGACGGCTACCCACTACGCGTTCAGATTTTCTATGACGAAAACAGTTCTGGAGATTTTCAGCCACGCTTCCGGTAGCCGCGGCTGAGCTGGTTCTCGTTAGCTTCACATGGAATTCCGAGCAGGTTCGCCGGCAGATGCAGAACCAATCGCGAGCTTGATCGCTAGCTTCCAGAGCGAACTCACCGACGATCCGTCTGGTATGGGTGCCGATGGGTATCTCGCCTCCGTGTCCGTACAGGCCGAGCGCGAGTACCTGGCCTCAGAACGCTATCAATACCTTCTCGCTTACTCAGATTCTCAACTTGCCGGGTTCATCGCCATCCGAGACGGCTCGCACCTTTTTCACCTCTTTGTCGAGCGCTCGTATCAGCGCAAGGGCATCGCTCGGCGCTTGTGGGAGCGAGCCCTGGAGAAGCTGTGCGCTCCTGGCAGTGATGGAGGCTTTACGGTCAACTCAAGCCTTTCCGCGGTGCCGGTGTATCAAGCCTTCGGCTTTGTTCCAGCCGGATCAACACAGAGTATGCATGACATCTCGTTTCTGCCCATGCGGCGTCCGGCACTGCCAGCATGAGGCCGAACCAATCGAGGAAACCAACTCAGCACTTTGGTGTACGCTTTGGATCAAAGCACGGCCGACTTGTTAAAGTGCTGGTGGCTTATTTCTTTCTCATTCGGATGGGACACGAGATCTCGCGGTTTACGAGGGCAGTAGCCAAAATCGACCGGGCCGGAGCCTGGTGCCCTGGCCCCACCCGCCAACTGGATAGAAGAAGCATTCTAGGAATCTTGGGCCGCCTCGTCGGGCGGCGGCGGCATCCTCGGCATAATACTGTTCATCGTCACCGCCATCACGTTCACGATAGTAATAACGTGGGTGTTTAACAACACACGAGCCGGCGTGCTTTTGGCGATACTAGTGCACACCTCTATCGACGCGTTCACTGTCCCCCTGGGCGAGATCTGCCCCGCTCGCGCAGTATCGAGCGCCGTTCTCTTCATCATCGGCTTCGGGGCGGTAGGCGTAGCGCTCATCGTCGTGACGCGCGGGCGCCTGGATTACGGACGGTTGACCAGCGCGCGCACCTGAGCCCGGCGTTAGACCACATGCGCTTTCTCGCTAACTTTTACTTTGTGCCGCAACTTTCGAATCCCGGGGGTTTCAATCTTTAGAAACCTGTAACGCTATGAACTGGAGAAAATTCGTTCTCCTTGGTTGCGTGTTAGCATGCGTTTTCGCAGCTTCGATTTCGACGGCGCAGGTGAGGGGCCAGGGTAATTCGATGCCTCGGGTGGGAATGCGCAGCGCTTTGGCGCCACATTCCATTGCCCGAATGCCGATGCACCGCGCTCCGATGCCAGGTGCGATGGGACGCAGGCCAATGTACCGTGCTCCAATGCTGAATTCAGCCTTGGGCCTTCGGCGTTTTACCCGTTTCAATGCTGGAGACTTTAATCGAGATGATCGGTTTCGTCCGTTCAAGCAATTCAACCAAATCATTTTTATCGGCAACTTCGCTTCTCCGTGGTGGTGGGGTCCTTGGTGGGGCTGGAACTCGGGCTACCCATACGTACCCTATGGATATTCTGAGTATTCATCATCTCCCCCCTTCTACCCCGGCTACGGATATCAGTATGGTAACTATGGCAATGGTTATGGGTCATCCGGCTATGGTTACCAGTATGACTACCCTTTTGGGAGTTACTACGGCAGCTATTACACCGGCACGTACTACGAAAACGACGATGAAAGTGCTGTGCGCGACGCTCTGGCCGAATACACAGTTGCTTGGAACGGCCATGACACGGCCGCCTTCAGTCGTTTCTTCACTGAAGATTGTGACTACGTAAACGTCGCCGGTGTCCACTGGAAAGGGGTGCAGGAGATTGAACAGCGGCAGGCGGAACTGTTTCAGAACAGATTAAAGACCGCCGTTCGGACTCTTACCGGTGTAGAAGTTCGTTTTTCAACGCCCGATGTTGCGCTTGTCCATGCTACGTGGGACGTGACCGGTCGGAGTCGTCCCACTGGAAAGGCCGTTCCGGTTCTGAAAGAAATCACCACGATGACGATGATCAAAACCAACGGGAAGTGGCTAATCACTGCTTTTCAGAACACGGAGAGCGGCGGCTCGACAAAGTAAAAACGCACGAGCGGAACGGCGAGTTCAGAAAGCCACGGGCCAGGAGGGGCTGATCTTGGTCTCGTTAAATGATGAACACGCGGCGACGGTGAAGACGGCTATTTGCTACGGCCCGGGTCTTACCTTTAGGTTGCGCGATGCGACACACTTTCGCTGCTAGAAATTGCCTGGTCCTCAGTTTGGTCCTAGCGCTTTCCCATTTTGCTCCGGCGGAAAACAAAGAGCTGACGGCGGACGAGACTATCCCGATTCCCAAAGTGGAATTCGACGCTCAGGGCGAGCTCAAGATCACTGCTTCGCCCAATTCCTCGCCTAACGACTTCGATTTC
>DATASP010000262.1:0-5958 GCA_036269155.1 Candidatus Udaeobacter sp. | reverse complement strand
TGGGACCTCTCGCATCTTTTTACCGATGCGGACAAATGGCAGGAGGATTTCGCGTGGCTGCAGCGCACCTATCCACGATTTCAGGAGTGGAAGGGCAAAGCAGGTGAGTCGGCACAAACTCTGGCCGCGGTTCTCGAATTTGAGAAGTCGCTCGAGCAGAAGATGGAACGCGTCTATCACTATGCCTCGTTGCAACTGGCGGAGGACAGCACCAATAACGAATACCTCGCGCGTGTCGGACAGGTTCAGAATCTGCTAACCAAGATCGGTGAAGCAGCGGCGTTTGTCGTTCCCGAAATCATGGCGATCGACGACGAAAAGTTCGCTCGCTTCATTGCTGACCCGGCTTTGAAGGACTGGCGAATCAAGTTGCACAAAATCCGGCGGATGAAGGCGCATGTGCTCTCAGAGCCCGAGGAACGTCTGCTCGCTCTGGGCAGTGTCGCGCTCAGTGGTTACGACGACACATTTTCGCAGTTGACCGATGTGGACATGAAGTTTGGCGTTTTGATGGATGAGACCGGACGCGAAAGACCGCTCACCCAAAGTTCGTTCAGCTCATTTTTGGTGAAGCGCGATCCTGAGCTGCGCAAACGCGCTTTTCATCAGTTCTACACGGAATTTCGCGACCATGAGTACACGCTCGCGGCGTCGCTTGCCTATTCTGTCAAGGCGGATGTCTTTCACGCGCGAGCGCGGCGCTACTCATCCGCGCTGGAAGCGGCGCTGTTTCCCGACGACGTGCCGATCGCAGTCTATGATGGGTTGATCCAATCAGTCCGGACGAACTTAAAACCGCTGTTTCGCTATTTCGATCTGCGCCGGCGCGTTCTTGGCTTGGACGAACTGCATCATTACGACACATACGTCCCGCTCGTTTCGGAAATCGAGACACGCCTCAGTTTTGATGATGCCGTGGAAATGGTTTTGGCGGCGCTGACTCCGCTAGGGAAGGAATATGTTGATATGCTGGCGGAAGGTTTGCGCTCGAAACGGTGGTGCGATCGCTACGAAAATAAAGGCAAACGGAGCGGCGCGTTTTCGTCCGGAAGCTACCGCGCACCACCATATATCTTGATGAATTATAAGGAGGACGTCTTCGCCGATGTTTACACGCTGGCACACGAGGCCGGCCACTCGATGCACAGTTGGTTTTCGCAAAATTCCCAACTGTTTCAGGATTACGAGTATCCGATTTTCCTGGCAGAAGTAGCCTCGACGTTCAACGAAGAATTGCTCACACATCATCTGCTCGAGACAACCACGGATCCGAAGATGCGCGCTTACATCATCAACCGGCAAATCGATGATCTGCGCGGCACTCTTTTTCGGCAGACCATGTTTGCCGAATTTGAAAAACACATTCATGCCGTCGAGGAAAGCGGCGATGCGCTGACGCTGGCAGTCTTCAAATCGGAATATCACAAACTTCTCGAGGCCTACTTTGCGGAAAACATCGCGCTCGATCCGGAGCTCGATCTGGAATGCCTGCGTATCCCGCATTTCTACCACGCCTTCTATGTCTATAAGTATGCGACAGGAATTTCCGCTGCGGTCGCACTTTCACAGCGCGTGCTTTCCGGCGAGGCAGAAAACGTGGATGCGTATCTGAATTTTTTGCGCTCGGGCGGCTCCCGGTTTCCGCTGGAGACATTGAGGGCGGCTGGGGTGGATATGGCCATGCCTGCACCGATCGAGAGCACATTGCGCTTGTTCGAACGTCGGCTCACAGAATTGGAGGAGCTGTTGCTGTAGTTTCGTTCCACGTCCTCGTTCTCCTCCTCGTCCTCGAGTGGCGATCGAGTGGGAAGGAGGAGGAGAACGACGACGAGGACGATTGGCTTTGCCTCGCCTGCTCGTTATTTCTATCCGTTCATGCAACTGGAAAGCGGCCAACTGCTGCAGCGATTGAAACCGCTGTTCCAAGAGAATTTCGAGAAGCTTGGCGAGTTAGGCGCTGCGGTATCGGTTTGGCAGAATGGAAAGCCGATCGTCGATCTTTACGGCGGATTTCGAGACGCGCATCGCGAAAATCCGTGGTCGAGCGACACACTCGTCTTGGTCTGGTCGGCGACGAAAGGAATCGGCAGCGCATGTGTCTTGCACGCATTGCAGGAACAAAAGATCGACCTCGACCGGCGCGTAGCAGAATTCTGGCTTGAATTTGCACAGGGTGGCAAAGAAAAAATCACGCTCGCACAGTTGCTTTCGCATCAGGCGGGGCTTTGCGCTTTGGATCGGCGGGTGGATGTGCTGGATTACGATGCGGTGATTCAGGCGCTCGAGGCACAAAAACCGTTGTGGCCACCAGGCACTGCACATGGCTATCACGCGCGGACATTTGGCTTTCTGCTCAATGAACTCGTGCGCCGCATCGCTGGCAAAACGCTGTCGGAGTATTGGCAGGAGAATTTTGCACGCCCGCTCAAACTCGATTTCTGGATCGGCCTACCGGACGAGCAAAATTCGGGGGTGGCAACGATGTACGCCGCTAAAGCCGGCAAGCCGCCCGAGCCGAGACAATTTTATGACGATCTTGTCACGCCCGGCACCTTAGCGAGAAAGACGTTTACGTCGCCTCATGGCCTGAACGTGATTAGCAAGATGAATGATCCTCTAGTGCGCGCGCAGCCGATCGTTTCGTTTGGCGGCATTGGGAACGCCTCCGCGCTCGCGAAATTTTATTCCATGCTTGCAAACGACGGAAAAGCTGATGGCCAGACATTCTTCTCACCAGAAACACTGGAGTGGATGAGGAGGACATTGTCAGATGGCGTGGACCGGGTTTTCCAAATACCGACAGCGTTTTCTGCTGGCTTTATGAAAGATCCACGAGAAACGGTGCGAAGAATTTTCGGTCCCTTAGGAACCTCCTTTGGACATCCCGGCGCGGGCGGCAGCCACGCATTCGCCGACCCTGAAAACAAAATCGCGTTCGCCTACGTGATGAATCAAATGGAGCAATCGCTTTTGCCGAATGAAAAATCGCTGCGGCTGGTGGATGCGATTTATCTGTAGAGGCGATTGACCTCAATCGCCTGCGCGGCGGTTCGGTGAACCGCCCCTACCTATTCACCAATTATCGTGATTGAAACTTTTCGCCGATGTGGCGCTCGCCGGTGTTCAAACAGAAAAATGCCCTGCCACGTTCCGAGCTGCATTTTCCCGTCGGCAATCGGTATTGTCTCGCTGGTGCGAGTCAACACCATCCTGATGTGCGAGGGCATGTCATCGCTGCCCTCAGACCCGTGCGTAAAATAATCTGCATCTTCCGGCACGAGCCGATCGAAGAAAGCTTCCAGATCGCGGCGCGCGGTCGGATCGGCGTTCTCCATCACGACTAGGCTGCAACTGGTGTGCTGAACAAAAACAGTGACTGTCCCGTTTCTCACGTCGCACCTGTCGATCTTCGCCTGCACAGCATCGGTGATTTCATACAGGCCCTTGCCGTTCGTGCGAACTTCAGATCGATCATGATGAACTCGCATAAACTTTTCACGCCGAAAATACCACGTGGTAAAGTGGTAGTCGCGCCTGCAGCACTGAAAACCGCGGAATGATACGATGAAAGTGCGTGTCCTACTGGCAATAATCTTCGCCTTTCCCTGTCAGGGCGAGGGAAGGGTGAGGGTTCTGGATTCCTTGAACAGAATGTGGCGAGTCCCCTCACCTCGATCTTCTCCCCGGAAGGGGAGAGGCGGACAAACACGAACACGATGAGAATTCATGTGCAATTTTACGCGCAATTGCGCGATCTGGTTGGAATGCGCGAGCTGGATCTCGATTTGGCCGAAGGCGCGACTGTGCATGACTTGCTGGAAAAGATTTATGCGCAGCAACCCACGCTTCGCCCGCACGACAAAAGTATTTTGATTGGCGCTGGCGTGGAATTTGTCGATCGCAATTCCAAGCTAAAGCCGAACGAGGAGATTGCGATCATGCCGCCGGTGCAAGGCGGATAAGAAATTCCAAATCCCAACATCCAAGCTGCAAAGAAGCACCAAATTTCAAGCACCAGTTATCGGCTGGTGCGTCATATTTTTGGATATTTGGGTATTGGAGTTTCTCTGGATGTTGGATGTTGGTGATTGGAGCTTCCGGGTATCAGTCGCGGAAATTCTTGAAATTAGTTGCCACCCCGAAATCGTGACTCCTTACAAATTGGATGACAGTTTGGAGTTCGTCTTTCTTTTTCCCCGTGACCCGGATTTGTTGGTCCTGCAGTTGGCTTTGCACCTTGAAGCCTTGTGACTTGATCGCCTGAATAATTTCTTTTGCTTTGTTTCCTTCGAGGCCCCGTTTGATTTTCAATTCCTGCCGGGCATGACCAATCGATGACAAGACAGGTTCTTCCTGGTCGATATTGCGCAGATCGACCCCGCGCCTGGACAATCTTCCGATCACAATCTCTCGCAACGCTTTCAAGTGCGTCGCATCGTCGGCCGTCAAAACAAGTTTGTCTTTTTCCGAAATGATTTCCGTTTTCGCGTCCTTCAAATCGAAGCGGGTGACGAGCTCTTTGCGCGCCTGATTAATCGCGTTGTCTATCTCCTGCATGTCCACTTCTGAGACTATGTCGAACGATGGCATCTTCGATTGCGGATTTTAGATCGCGGATTGCGGATTAAGCAAATCACTTTGCCTATGGATTGGCCGCCACAATCTTGATGTCGCCTTCCCTCACCCTGAATTTGATTGTGGCCTGGCCGCCGCCGTTTACCAAGGCATCTGTCTTCGTGCCATTGGCGGCTGTCGGTTTCGTAACTGCGCGACTTTCAAAATCATTGAAGATCTCTCCGTGCACTGCTTCGACAAGAAGATGGAAAGCGGCATCGCCGGGAAGATACACCCATGCATTTCCATGTGCGATATTCGCCTCAGCGGAGAAGTTGCTCTTCTCCCACCAATCGTACGACAGGATGAGATTGCCGCGCCGAATCGCGAGGTCCGAATTGGTAAAGCAGTTGCGAGCAAACATGCGGCCTTCGCCTAAGCGGGCGCGCGTCGTTTGGCCCCGCATTCCATCCACCAGAACCTCGCCCGCATCCAAGTCTAGTCCGAGGATGTTGGCCGTCGCCGGTACAACGACGGTGTAATCAACCGTGCCCGAGCGGTCGAACAAACCCCACTTGGGTCTCGGAGGAAATTTCGTGGTGATGGAAACGGAGCCCGGCTTCGTCGAGACATCGATCGCGATCTGCGTCAACCGCGCGCGTCGATAAGCCCTCTTAACGGCGTGCACCTGCATCTCGCTCGTGTTTGAGCCATAAACCAGAACGGCGCCATCGCCGTTCTGAATGGTTATGTTCGCGTTGGGCTCAATCGTGTAGAGCCGTTCGAAGGTCTCTTCCAAGACCCGATCGCTCTCCGACCCGCAGCCGGCAAGCGACAACAACAGTACGGCAACAATCTGGCGAACGTTACGCTTTTTAGTGGCAGCTGATCGCACGCAGAAATTCTATCAGCGCGTGTATGTTGTTGATCAAGGGAAGAGATGCCGTGATGGTAAACAAAGCAAAAAGCGCGGCTTCACTTCGGAAATCGCGGCGAGCTTCATTTTTGAAGTAATCGCCGGCGATCTTCCACAATGATCGTGGCGGATTGCGGACATAGCGTGTGGCGGATCCCTCGAAGGTGATAGAGTGATAGTTGTAATCTGTGATGGGGACCGGACGATCGTACGGCACGACGCGATCAAACGCGTCGCGGTGAGTGCTCTTCGGGGTTGTTGACGCTATTGGTTTCATGATTTCGACAGTTATTTATTTCCTATGAGATGCGTCCCGCAGTTCGATTGGATTCAAACTTTGTTGCCGCATGAGAATTGTTCGTCCCTAGGAGCCGGCTAGAAAGTAAGAGCTGGCAGGGCAGTGGGCATCACTCAGGGCGTTTCAACGCCGCTGACGATTCCACCAAGATGACCGGTGAGCGTAATCGCCATCAGCGCGAACAACGTCA
>DATASP010000261.1:0-5017 GCA_036269155.1 Candidatus Udaeobacter sp. | reverse complement strand
TTATTTTGTTCCACGGGTTCGCCGGCTGCGGCGCCGACTCGCACCTTAAGCGGACGTTCAGGGTTTGCTTGCGTGTGCTTGTCCAATTCGCGCTGAATCTGAATTGCGCATCGCACTGCACTCGCTGTCGAAACGAACGATGCCATGATTCCGTCACCGGTATGCTTTACTTCGCGCCCGCCTAGCGCGGCCAAGGCGTCTCGCACAATCGTGTCGTGGACGCCGAGTATTGCAAGCGCGGCCTCGTCGCCAATCAGTTGAGTTAATGTCGTTGAATTTGCAACGTCGGTGAACAGAATGGTTCTGATCCCGGGATCACGTGCATCGGCTCCGCCACCGGGCAGCAGAACTGCTCCCACGTTATTTGTTTCGGTGCCGCCGAGGAATACTTCTGCTACGTCGGGTTCCACTTCGATGATTTTCTCAGCCAGCAGGCCGTGGGCTTCGCGATGCACGCACTCTGCCGCCTCCGCGGTTGGCGCATCCACGAGGCAAAAAACTTTGTTGCCACTCTCGTTAACCCAGTACTTGTGGTACTCAACGCCGTATTTCCGCTGTGTTTCCATATCCTTCGCGTGAGCCTTTGCGACATCTTCCGCGCTGGTTCCCTCCGGAAGATTGTGAATGTCCATGTATAGCGGCATAGGCGCTCAATTTACTGTGATATAACGCGATGCAAGACGCTGATCTCAGCAGGGTGACTCAAGGTTTGGTAAACGACGCAATAGCGTTCGGTCAGGCGAATCAGTGTCGCGATCTGATCTTCGCTGGCATCAGTGTCTAAATCGAAGCTTAGCCGGATCTGCTTGAAGCCGACGGGAACCTCTTTGGAAACGCCAAGCGTGCCGCGAAAATCCAGATCGCCCTCTGCTCGAATCGTGGCGTCGCGCAATGGAATGCCAAGAGCGGTCGCGACTGCGCTTAGCGTCACGCCGGCGCAGCCTACCAGCGCTTCGAGCAACATGTCGGCCGAACACGCGCTACCTCCGTCTCCTCCTGTCGCGGGATGAAGCCCCGCTTCAGCGCGCGCTTTTCCCGTTGCGATTTTACATGTGACATTTTCACCAACTCGTCCCTCCGCTCGCAGAGTCACGAGCGCGCTGTCGGGACGCTTGCGATATTGCGCTTTGAGAGGCGCCTGCAACGATCTCAGCTCGTCGGCATTCATCAGCTATTCTCCGGAGTCGGTATCAACAATTTGGAGGCTGCTTTTATTAACACCGGGCTTTAGCCCGGTGCAACCGGCTCAATAAAGAACAAACCGTTTCAACGGTTTGCATGTGAAGAAAAGCCGTTAAAACGGCTTATTCGCTGGGTTGTTTGTAGCACCCGGCTAAAGCCGGGTGTTAATCAGACGAGTAAACCGGATGATCCGATTGCCCCGTTTCAGCAGTCGAGTCGCCTGCAATAATCCTAGCTCGTCAGCGGTCATCGATTGGCGTTCAGTGATATTGCGATCATATGCTAACAGTGCGCAAGCGACGCGAGGACGCGTACGCACTCCGAAACTCCGCCAGTCGGACTGACTCGTCCTGTGGCGAGCTTCCTCGAAACTGGAGAGGCTTTTCTGTGAATTTCGCACGAAGTGCTTTTGGAGTGCGATGCGTCTTGGCATCGCTTTCGGGCCTCTAGCTCGGCTTAATGTTCTGATTTACGCGGAAGAAATTATCGGGGTCGTATTTGTTTTTGATGGCGACCAAGCGTTCGTAATTCTCGCCGTAACTTTTTTGCACACGTTCCCCTCCTTCGTCGCCCATCAGGAAGTTTACGTACGCGCCGCCCGCCGAAAACGGATGCACCGCATCGTAAAAACTTTTCGTCCACGAAATAATTTTCTCGTTGTTCGCGGGATCAGGATCCACGCCGACAATCACCTGCGCCCACTGAGCATCGCGGTAATTCCAAGCAGTGTCATTTTTTCCGACGCGCGATGCGGCACCGTCGATTGGATACATATGCATGGTGGAATGCATCGTTGGAAGCGCTTCACCGAAGGGAATGTACTGCGCAATTGCGTCGTCGCTGATCTCATTCACGAAATCGGCGCGCCAGTACCATTGCAGACCCGGCGGATAAAGCGCGTCGAACATGCTTTGCAAGGCCGGGTGTGGCAGCGGACCTACAAAATCGAGTGCAGGTTTTTTGAAAGCGCGGATGGGATTGAATGTTTCTTCTGCTTTCTCCTGAGGTCCGGCGTATGCCCAGACTACGCCGCACATCTTTTTCATGTGCAGATGTTCCGGAAACGGCGGAGCTGGAGGCACAGTAAGAAAAGCAAAAAAGCCGTTCAGATCGTCCGGTGCTGCAGGAATGAAATCCCGATACCATTTCATCACGTCGGCTGTCTCGCTCAGTTCGTACAGCATTGGTCCGCCATACAGCGTGTCGATCGGATGCAGCTTGAATGTAAACGCCGTTATTACACCAAAATTTCCGCCACCGCCGCGAAGCGCCCAGAACAAATCAGGATTCTCATCGGCGTTCGCCTTTACAAATTTGCCGTTTGCCAAGACGACATCAGCCGAGAGGAGATTGTCGATCGATAACCCGCATTTGCGTGTGAGATGACCGACGCCCCCGCCAAGGGTTAGTCCCCCGACACCGGTGGTGGAAATAATGCCGCTCGGCGTAGCAAGTCCAAACGCGTGCGTGGCGTGATCGACGTCGCCCCAGACGCAGCCGCCGCCAGCTGTGACAGTGCGAGCCGCAGGATCGACTCGCGTGTATTTGATCGATGCGAGATCGATCACGAGACCGTCATCACAAATTCCCAGTCCACCTGCATTGTGCCCGCCGCCGCGGATAGAGACGAGCAGATCGTTATCTCTGGCGAAGTTCACTGAACAGATAACATCTGCGACATCAGCGCACCGCGCGATCAACCGCGGCTTCTTATGAATCATGCCGTTGTAGACCTTGCGGGCTTCATCGTAATCTGCGTCACCCGGCTGGATGAGTCTGCCTCTGAGGCTTTGTTTTAGTTGGGTAATGGAATCTTCGTTAAGCATAAGAAAAGAAATTCTAGCCGACATAGTTATACCTTCTGGTTGGTCGAGCAAGGAAAAGGAGGGTGGGGACGCCGCGCTGCGGCGTGTGGCCAGCGCAGCGCGCCGACAATGCGTCGCGCGTTTTCCTTGAACAGACGATTGATTTCCCGTTAGGCTCTCAGACGCCTCCCGCAATGTCTCACCCATACAGATCATGGACGCGGCGCGATTTTTTGAGACTCGCAGGTCGCGCGGGATTGCTCGGTGCTTTCCCAACGCTGGCGAGTGCGGCTGCCGCGCTTGAGTCCGATACGGTCTGCATCTCCATCCTGCACACAACCGATCTCCACGGTCATATTTTGCCAACCGTGGATTACGACGGAAATCCCGATTACGGCGGATTAGCGCGTTGTGCGGCGCAAATTCGTCGGTGGCGCAGGCAAAATTCGAACTCGATTTTGATCGACGTCGGTGACGTCTATCAGGGCACGGATGTCAGCTTGCGCAACAAGGGCGAGCTGATGATCGATCTATTCAATTATCTCAAATACGACGCCTGGATTGTCGGCAACCATGAGTTCGATTGGGGGATCGAGACGTTTTTTAACGCGCTGCAGCGATCGGCAATGCCGGTGCTAGCTGCAAACACGGTTCTGAACGGCAATCCGGCCGGCGCATTTTCTGAATTAGAACATCCATTCGCGAAGATCCAGCCGCTTATCGTAAAAGAAATCGCGGGAATCAACCTCGCGGTCATTGGAGTGACAACGCCCGGAATGCCGTTCTGGCTTGGCCCGGAGTTCACGCGCGGCATCGAGTTCCAAAATCCGGTCGAATCCGTTCGCCGTGCAATGGCCAGGGCAAAGCACGAGGGTGCGGATGCGATCGTGCTTAGTGGGCATATGGGATTAAAAATGCGTACTGGGGGAGATGATTTTGCCAATACTGTAATGGCTCTGACTTCGGAATTTCCGCAGGTGGCGGTGTTCATCGCTGGTCACACGCATCAGGATATTCCAAGCCGTCTGACCAACGGTGTGCTTTTCACTCAGGCAGATCATTTCGGCATCCACGTAGGACGAGTCGATCTTCTGTTCGACCGTAATTCAAAAAAGCTGCTTCATCGGGAGACGATGTGCGAGCTGATGGATCACCATGTCCATCCAGATCACGTGATTGTTTCGCGAGCGAAATCGCAGCTTGCAGAATCGGACGCTGCGCTAGCGTCGCCAGTCGGCGAACTGGCCGAGACCCTGCGGGGTGGAAGCCGCCCAGGCGTACCCAGCGATGTAGAACGACTCATTGGCGCGGCGATCGGCGAAGCGCTCGTGGTGCGAAAGGTGCCAGTGGACGGCGTGATGCATGGCGCGTTTGATGACAGGACCGGTTTGGTTGCCGGTCCCAAAACGCTGAACGACATCTGGAACTTGATTCCTTACGAAAACTACATCGTAACAGCGCAGCTTTCGCCCGAGGAAATAAAAACTGTCATGGAAGAAGTATTCGCCAGTCACGAGAAGCGCAACCTGCTTGGCTTCGAAGTGAAGACGCAAGGCCACGGTAATGACTGTCGAATCGTTTCGATCACTTTGGCGGATGGTCGGCCACTCGATCAAAACAAAAAATACGAGATCGCGTTCAACAGTTTTGATTCGCGCAGCGGCGGCCATCATTTTATGAAACTGCGAGCGTTACTTGAAAGACCGGAGGCCAATTATGTCCTGCATCCGGTGCAAACGCGCGATGCGCTCATCGATTATTTTCAGCGCCACAAAATTGTGCACCGGGTCGCCGCTGGAATCCCAGTCGAGATCGCGGCATAAAGTTTCAGCAGTTCGCTCTTGCAAAGAGAACAGCTTTCGCTTGCCTATCTCGCCATGCGGCTCAGGATTTTTTGCATTATTGGTTTGCTGCTGGCTGTCGAACTCGCTTCATCGCAGACGCCACAAACGGCGTCACCATCACCGTCACCGAAGCCGACGCTGCCGGAGTTCCGGCCAGCACTGATCGGGACCGGACCTGATTCGCTG
>DATASP010000260.1:0-6167 GCA_036269155.1 Candidatus Udaeobacter sp. | reverse complement strand
TTGCCTTTCGTGACATTCGCCTTAATGAGCGGAAATATAATAATTTAAATTGCGGCGCGTGCAACTCTCCGATCCTCTGCTCAAGGGGCCAAAGGTGCTTACAGAGCCCATCTGTCGCTATCATCATCAAACAGTGGATATTGGACACGAAAAAACCAGTTTCCTGGCCTTCCTCGAAGACTATCACGAAATGAGACAACCTTTGCCAAAACGCGGAACAAACCCGAAATCTACCGACCGCTCCCTCTTCCAGAATGTGACCCCGCACTTTGAATTCCTCGCCGACAGTCTCTCCGGATTCACCCCGATTCCATTCGCGCTTTCGGCGCGGCGAATTGCAGAGCCGGATTTTCTGAACATTTGTTTTTGTCGGGCCGGTGGGATTTGAACCCGCGACCTGTCGCCGCGGCGACTGCACTACAACAATAGGAGATCAAGTTCGTCACGACCTCGACCTGACTTGCAATATCGTTCGTCCAGATTCTCGCACGAGCCGACGTAGCGCCGATTGGTCTTCCTGCTACGCAACAGATAAACGTAACACAGTAATCAGCTCACTCGATATTCTCGGGCCGGCGGGATTTGAACCCGCGACCTCTTGAACCCCATTCAAGCGCACTACCAAGCTGTGCTACGGCCCGTTCGCGTTGCACGGACTATTCACTCGTTGCAACGAAATCGCCAGAGCTGAAAATAGGGGCGGCGGCGCGCGACGGCAATTCGAACAAACAACCGAATCGATGGCGCTTGGCTCAACATCAGGACCTGTCGCCTCGGCGACCGCACTACCAAGCTGTGCTACGGTCCGTTCAAGCGAATATTGTTTGCCACTTCTGAGTCCGAGGCAAACATTTCCCGCCTGCTGCGATGAAAGCGGTCATAGTAAAACGTGCGCGTGTCCGTTCCATTGCAATCGCAATTCTGATTTGTGCGATTAACAACATTCTGGCTCAGCCGCACAGAGGGTCCGCTCTAAACGAAGACGCTTTTGCTTTCGCCATGCACCTGATCAAAGAAGGACATTTCATCGCTGATGGCAAAGGTGCGTGGCGCGGGCATCGGCCGTCCGCAAACGAAGAGAATGAATTCATCCGACTGCACGGATTCGGCGAATATGCAAAATGGCATCTGGGCATTGACGATCATTACCCGGAGACTACCAAGCAAAGATACAAGTTCCCATATGCCGATTTCAAAAATGTTCATCGGTGCGGTTTGCTCGCGGCGAAAGCCAGAGCCCGCCAATATGGCTACACCGAAATCGAGACCGCTGCGGCGAACCTGGGGCAGGCACTGAGCATGCAATCAAAGAGTAGCACGCCTCGGGTTGCCAATCCGAACGGTAACTAGAGATCTCGTAGAAGCGCATGTCGGAGCGAGCGCCGGTTTGCTACCTTCGGCGTTTAACAAAAACGCCGCAATCAACTCAAGCGTTCCACGACGTTAAGAACGCGTCGATCAATTCTGGCAATTTTTCACTGTAACCACCCTCAAGAATAACTGCGATAGGAACTTCGATGTCGCTTAACCACTCGCCAAATTTCGCAAAGTCTTCCAGCTCGAGAGTCAGTTGCAACAGCGGGTCACCCACGTATGCGTCGAAGCCAGCTGAAACCAGGAGCAAATCAGGTTCAAAACCGATCAACTTATCGAAAGAAAGCCGCGCAATCTCGAGAATTCGCTCGCGCGGTGTGTAAGGCGCGATCGGGTAGTTAGCGATGTTCGCGAGCGATTTCGCTCCAGTCCCAGGATACGCGGGGAACTGATGAATCGATGCAAATCGAATTCGCTCATTGTGCGCTACAATCGCCTCGGTACCGTTCCCGTGATGGCCATCAAAATCCCAAATGGCAATCCGTTCGACCTTTCCTGTAGCCGGGGGCGGTGACCCCGGCTGGCCGGCATCAGCGATGCCGGCTACAGCAAGCGCATCGAGCGCAGCGATGGCGATGTTGCTGAAATAACAGAAACCCATCGCTCGATCGCGTGTGGCGTGATGTCCGGGCGGCCGCATGAGGCTAAACGCGGATTCGCCACGCAATGCTGCGCGCGCCGCCTCAATCGCTCCGCCGGCCGACTGTCGCGAGTACATTTCGATGTTGGGATAAAACGGCGTATCGAGATCGAAATCACCCCGCGCATTGATGAGGCGTTCGATATGCTGATGCGAATGCACGCGCAACAATTCATGATCCGTCGCGGCAGTCGGTTGCTGCCAGTTCCACTCGGCGTGCCGCTCCTTTAATAAGGGCGCGCTGCGAGCGAGGCGTTCCGGCCGTTCCGGATGGCCAGGCTTGGAATATTCAAGGCAGCGCAGATCGTAAAAAATAGTCATCAAAGTTGCAACGTAGCGATCCGGCGCATATTCGACTACAACCATGTCACAACTACCCTGTCATGTCCGCCACGGCGGATTCGTCCTGTGGCGAATTGAGCGCAATGAAACGTCTCTGTCTATTGCTGCAGCCGAAGAGTTCAAATACGAACTAAGCTTCTTCTCCCGCGACTGCGGGTTCAGAATGACATTTATGAGGCGGCCCGAACGACGATGCTAAACGGCCAGAAAATTGTGGTGGTGATGCCCGCGTACAACGCCGCGCGTACGTTGCGCCAGACTTATGATGAAGTCATGGCGCACGGCATAGTGGATCTTGTAATCGTCGTAGACGATGCCAGTCACGATGAGACGGTAGCAATCGCGCGCGCCCTGCCACACGTCCAAGTGGAGGTACATCCGGAGAATCGTGGTTACGGCGCGAACCAAAAAACTTGTTACCGGCTCGCCCTGGCTGCGGGCGCAAATATCATTATCATGATTCATCCTGATTATCAGTACACGCCCCAGTTGATCCCTGCGATGGCGGCTCTGGTGGCAAGCGGACTTTATCCCTGTGTGCTTGCGTCACGCATTCTTGGGGGAGGCGCACTTCGAGGCGGCATGCCGTGGTGGAAATACATCTCAAACCGCGGCCTGACGCTGGTGGAAAATCTCCTTATCGGCGCAAAACTTTCAGAATATCACACTGGATATCGCGCATTTTCGCGACAATTGCTGGAGCGGTTGCCGCTGGCGGCAAACTCCAACGACTTTGTGTTCGACAACCAAATCCTCGCGCAAGTCATTGCTCTCGGCTGCGCGATCGGCGAAGTCACGTGTCCAGCGAGATACATGCCTGAGGCGTCATCAATCAACTTCCGCAGAAGCGTGCGCTATGGCTTAGGGTGCATGGCAACCGCTCTGCGTTTCCGGCTGGCGCGGTGGGGTCTTGCGCAGCCAATCATTTAGACCGCTTGGCCAAGGCGACTGGACTACTATCAGCGGATGACGTAGTGGCCGTGGATCCAGACTCGCTGCCCGTTTCGCGCTCTCCAATGTCCGGGCCTCCACACGTAATACGTGCGGCCTACGTAATAACCAGGACCACGAGTATAATAAGCCCGGTCGCCAACCTCGACCGTTACCGATCCCGGATAACCTGCATAGGCCCGGCCACCGTAATAAGGTCCACCACCATAATAGGGTCCTCCTCCATAATATGGTCCGTACCCAGGATAAGCACTGTAAGTCCCTTCACATCCGCCTGCACCGAGCGCGGCGGAGATCAAAACCAACACGAATAGCGACCATCTCATTTTAGTTTTTGTCCCACGCTCCGCGGAAACGATTTTTGTCTCCGCATGATCAACAAGGTTTGTCTTCATACACTGATTATACGGATTACGACCAGCTTTCACGCGCCCCGCTTTCATGACCACATGAATTTCACGGCACCTTTCCGCAGAAACACCAGCCCCAGCGACGGCAGCCGAGGGGGCTAACTAGAACAGGCGTGGCCGTGTCCACTCAGTGCCATTTGACCACTTGATGCGCTGTCCATTCTGCTTCACGCGGCCAGTGACTTTCCAAGCTGGGACAATCAATTCACCATTACCAGTTATGCGCCCTGTAGCCCGCAGTCCCCATTCCTGAACAATAGTGAAGTTCCTACCGTCCGGAGCGACTTCGATACTCGTCGGCTGACCGTTGCGAGACCAGCGCCCACTAAGGCTTACTCCCGAATCCGGAACCGGGTTCTTTGCTTCGCGTATCCATTCGGTCCCGTTCGTCCAACTGATTCTTCGTCCATTGTTGTTAACCTGACCGCTTATGCCTAACGAGGGAATCACCAGGTTCCGAGGACCATTCGCGTAGCCATCGCTTCGTTGGCCGAATTCGTTGATAATCGTTATGCTTCGGTTATCGGGTGCGACCAAAATTCGCGTCGGTTTGCCATCGTGATACCACTTTCCGTCAAGGCTGGCTGCAGAACCGCCAGAGGGCGGACTTCCAAAAGCCGTCGAGACAAAGACCAACGTGCATATCATCAGTGCCCATTTTGCTGATGCGCCAGGTCCGGCGCTTTTAAGACAAGCCGTGAAATTCTTTTTCATATCATCTGTTTAATCTGTCCGGGTCGATTTATGCAACTAAACAACGCCCTGGTCGAGCATGGCGTCGGCGACTTTCACAAATCCCGCAATGTTTGCGCCCACCACGAGGTTACCGGGTTGTCCGTACTCTTCCGCAGTGTCCCATGAGATTTTGAAGATCGTCGACATGATGTGGCGCAATCGCGAATCGACCTCCTCGCGCGGCCATGGTAAACGCATCGAGTTTTGGCTCATCTCGAGACCCGAAGTGGCAACGCCTCCGGCATTCGCCGCTTTCCCAGGGCCGAACAGAATTCTTCTCTCAATAAACGAATCAACCGCTGCGGGCACGCTCGGCATGTTGGCCGCTTCAGACACAAGGTAACAACCGTTGCTGATCAGTTTCTTTGCGTCTTCAGCTGTGATCTCGTTCTCTGTCGCACACGGAAAAGCACAGTCGCACTTGATGCCCCAGGGCCGCTGGCCTGCTACATATTTGGAACCGCGGAACTTCTTGGCGTACTCGCTGATCCGTCCGCGGCGCACATTCTTAATGCTCATGACAAACGCAAGTTTCTCTTCTGTGATGCCATTCTTGTCGTAAATGTATCCGCTGGAATCGGACATCGAGACAGGCTTCGCGCCGCACTGGATCAATTTCTCCACCGTATATTGCGCCGCGTTACCTGCGCCTGAAACGGTGCAAACCTTGCCCTCGATCGTCTCATCGCGCGTTTTAAGCATTTCCTGCGCGAAATAAACAGCACCATAACCGGTGGCCTCCGGTCGAATGAGCGAGCCACCCCAATTAAGGCCTTTTCCGGTCAGCACACCCGTGAATTCGTTTGCCAGCCGTTTGTATTGCCCGAAGAGGTAACCGACCTCCCTCCCGCCTACGCCGATGTCTCCCGCAGGTACATCGGTATTGGGCCCGATGTGCCGAAACAGTTCCGTCATGAATGATTGGCAAAATCGCATGACCTCCCTGTCGGACTTACCTTTCGGATCGAAGTCCGAGCCGCCCTTACCGCCGCCCATCGGCAGACCTGTAAGGGAGTTCTTAAAAACTTGTTCGAACGCGAGAAACTTGATGATGCCCGCATAGACGCTCGGATGAAAACGCAACCCGCCTTTGTATGGGCCGAGCGCGCTGTTCATCTGAACGCGAAAGCCACGGTTGACCTGGATCTGTGCCTTGTCGTCGATCCACGGGACGCGAAACTGAACCATTCGCTCGGGTTCGACGAGACGCTCCAGAATTCTCGCGTCTCGGAGCTTTTTGCTGCGGTCAATGACTGGCCGGATCGACTCTAATACCTCAGTGACCGCCTGAAGAAACTCAGGCTCGTGAGGATTACGTTTTCTGACGATTTCGAGAACTTCTTGAATTAGAGCCATAGAATTTGTGCAGGCTTGATTGCCGCGATGTGAACGAAAAATCTGGTGCGCGATGCTGGTATCGAACCAGCGACCCCTTGCGTGTGAAGCAAGTGCTCTACCACTGAGCTAATCGCGCGCGTTTTCAGAAGCGGACAAAATAAAGAGCGCGCCAGATCGCGCAAGCATGGCTGTAGCGTGCGCTGTCCTCAGCGCATGGGCGGTAGTGGATCACGTATCTTGAAATGTCCGCTGAGGACAGCGGACGCTACAGCCCATTTGATATGCGCAACCGAAGCGCTTGCCCTGTGACATGACGCGTTTTATCTAAACGCATGTCAGAACATAAAGTCAGTCTTACCTGGAAACGCGGTGACAAG
>DATASP010000259.1:0-11134 GCA_036269155.1 Candidatus Udaeobacter sp. | reverse complement strand
CGACTGATCGAAAAAGACGATGAGAGCTTTTTGGCGTGGGCCAAAGAACCTTATGCGTGCGTCATCTTCAATCTCCTGACGCTGCACACACCGGCTGGAATCGAGGCGTCGGCGCGCTCCTTTCGCGGTTTGATTGATTTGGCTATCGCTCGCCGCGGAAGCTATTATCTAACTTACCATAAGTTCGCGAGACCCGAGCAGATTGTGGCGTGCTACCCGCAGTTCAAGCAGTTTCTCGGTCTGAAAACAAAGTACGATCCATCTGAACGCTTTCAGAGCGACTGGTATCGATATTATCGGAAGCTTTTTGCGAGCCGATGACCGAAGGAGCAGAAGCAGGATCCTTTCATGCAGCCATTCGCCATCGTCGCCTTGGTTCTGATTCTTGCTCGCGCAATTGCTGAGCTTTGGTTGAGTCGACTGAACCAGCGTCACGTGCGCGCGCACGCGAATGAACTGCCGCCTGCATTTCGCGGAATCATTGATGAGACGACGTATCGGCGTTCGGTTGATTACACGCTGGCCAAGAGTCGCTTTGCAGACATCACCGGCGTATTCGACCTCGTGGTGCTCATCTTACTTCTTCTCAGCGGCGTGTTGCCGTGGGCGTTTGGAAGGTTCACCACGAGCTTCGGTAGATCCATCTGGGCGATGGCTGGTTTCCTCTTCTTTACAGGCATCGCGTTGAGCATCCTTGCATTGCCGTTTGCCTGGTACGCCCAATTCAAACTGGAAGAGCGATTCGGTTTCAACACCGCGACGATCAAGACGTGGGTACTCGATCGTGTGAAAGGATTTCTGCTCGCGCTGCTGCTCGGCTACCCGTTGCTCGCGCTGGTCCTGAAAATCATAGAATGGACTGGCGCAACCTGGTGGCTCTGGGCTGCAGGGATCGTCGTCGCGTTTCAATTGCTCCTAATGCTGATCGCGCCGGCGGTCATCATGCCGCTCTTCAACAAATTCACGCCGCTACCAGAGGGAACGTTACGCCAGCGCCTTTTTGCACTGGCGCAACGCACCGGTTTTCCTACACGCAGCATTGATGTGATGGACGGCAGCAAGCGATCGCGCCACTCCAATGCGTTCTTTGCCGGGTTCGGACGTTTTCGAAAAATCGTCCTGTTCGACACACTAATCGCGCAACTCAGCGAGCCGGAACTCGAATCTGTACTCGCGCATGAAATCGGCCATTACAAAAAGCGCCACGTAGTGAAATTACTCGGATTTTCTATCGCTGGCGTGTTTGCAGCGTTCGCCGCGATCGCGTGGCTGGCGCGTCAGGCATGGTTCTATCGAGCATTTGGGTTCGAGTATCAGCCAGGCTTCGGCGTGGTGAATATAGCGCTCGCGATGCTTCTATTCGGGTTGCTGGCGGGGACGATCAGCTTCTGGCTTTCGCCGTTCTTTCACGCCTGGTCGCGCCGTTTCGAATATCAGGCGGATGCATTCGCGCGTGCGACAATGGGAGAGGCACAGTCACTGATTCAAGCGCTGCGCAGATTGAATGAAAAAAATCTAAGCAATTTGATGCCACACCCGCTCTACAGCACGTTTTACTACTCGCATCCGACGCTGCTCGAACGCGAGCGCACGCTGCTGAGGCGGGCCTAGCGCGAGGACGCGCTTAAGCATTCTACGTTGGGCGACGTTAAATCTTCCTTGTCATGTTGCGCGAAGCGAAACATCTCTGACTATTTTCTGGCGCGTTGTCGAAAAAATGATCAGAGATCCTTCTCCCGCGACTGCGGGATCAGAATGACAGGGTTCTATTATGTCGAGAATCATCGTTGTTGGCGCAGGAATTAACGGCGTCACCGCTGCAATCGAATTAAAGAAGCGCGGGCACGATGTCGTTCTCGTTGATCCCGGACCGTTGCCGCATCCCCTTGCAGCATCAACGGATATCAGCAAGGCGGTTCGTGCCGCCTACGGAGCGGACGACGAGTACACCGAATTAGCCGAACGCTCGATCAAAATCTGGCGCGAATTGAACCAAGAATTCGGTACGCAGCTTTACCACGAAGTTGGCGTGATGTTCGTGCGCCAGCGGGAACTAAAGTCGGGCGATTTCGAGTATGAGAGTTTCAAAACGTTGGAACATCGCGGACACAAAGTCGAGCGAATCAACTCAGCGCGTTCCTGGAAACGTTTCCCGGCATGGAATCCGGAACTTTATCTGGATGGGGTTCTGGAGTTAGAGGCTGGCTACACTGAAAGCGGTCGCGTTGTTGCAACATTAATTGGCCGCGCCAAATCGCTGGGCATTGAATTACTTGAGGGCGCCAGATTTTCCAAGTTGGATGAGAGAGATCGCGGCGTCAGCGGAATCGTGCTGGGTACCGGAGAACGGATTGCCAGCGATCTTGTTGTCATGACGGTGGGCGCGTGGACCCCGTATCTGCTGCCTTTTACAAAAGAATTCTTTCGCGCCAGCGGCCAGCCGGTCTTTCACCTGCAGCCTCGGCAACCTGAACTGTTCGCGCCCGAATATTTCCCGGTTTTCGGCGCAGACATTACAACCACCGGTTACTACGGATTTCCAATCAACCGCGATGGCGTAGTGAAGATCGCAAATCACGGTCCGGGTCGCGAGATGTCGCCGGAATCGTTGAAACGCGCTGTCACTCTCGAGGATGAAAAGAATCTACGCGAATTTCTGTCATCCACGTTCCCAGCGCTGGCAGACGCGCCGATTGTTTATTCTCGGATCTGCATGTATTGCGATACGCACGATGGGCATTTTTGGATCGCACGCGATCCGGACCGCCAAGGATTAGTAATTGCTGCGGGTGATTGTGGCCATGGATTTAAGTTTGCGCCGGTGCTTGGCGAAATCATCGCCGATGCCGTCGAGGAAAAGCCGAATCCGATCCTGGAAAAATTTCGCTGGCGGCCAGAAGTGCGCGCGGGAAGCGGGACGGACGTAGCACGACACAATCCGGAACTGTAGTCCCGACCGCGTCGGGATGACCGCCGAAAGGAGCCTGCGGACGAACTCGAATTTCGGCGCTCACAGAGCGCCGCTACAGCAAGATCACAGGCAGTTAGGAAATCGCTTTTCGCTGGGAGGCTGTCTCCCTCCTTGGCTGACGTTTGATTAGAGTGATCTGCTTAATCCGCGCCGAGTCGGATGGACTCCAAGTCGCAACGTCGGGATCATCTTTAAAGGCGTTGTGGACGAGACGCCGCTCATAAGAATTCATCGGTTCAAGCTGAAGGGCACGGCCCGTGATGCGCACGCGGTCAGCCAATTCTCGCACTCGTTGCACAATGCGATCTTCGCGCATGGAGCGGTAGTGCTCGCAGTCGACGATCACTTTCTCAGCGTCTTTGTCCCTGGCTTGGAGCAGCCGATTAAGCAAAAACTGAATCGCTTCCAGCGTCTCGCCATTGCGTCCGATGAGGCGCCGGCTTTCCTCGGTGTAAATTTGCAACGTCGGATTGCCGCCTTCATTCATGGTCTCCTCGATTTGCACAACGAAACCGAGATAACCGAGCATGGTGTCGAGCAGATCTTTCGGTGTCATCATCGCTTTCGTTTTCCGGCAGGAGCAACTTTTTCGAGAGTCGGCATCGGTTGTCGCCTGTTCTGATAAAATTGCAAAATGCTAAAAAGATTTTGTGCGGTGTAATATAATGCCAGAGCTGCGGCAAAATTGTAGCAGATAAATAGAAAGATTAGCGGCATGAACATGGCGATGCGCCGCTGCGTGGGGTCGCCCGTTTTTGGCGTCATCGCCATGAGCCAGATCTGCGTCGCAGCCATGCACAGCGGAATGATATTAATCGGCCAACCGAGCAGCGGCAGATGCGCCACGGTATCCGGCTGAGAGAGATCTCTTACCCAAAGAAACCTCGCGTTCCGTAATTCGACCGCCTGGCCAAGCATTTTAAAAAGACCAAAGAAGATCGGGATTTGAATCATCATCGGCAAACAACCGCCGACCGGATTAATGCCGTACTGCTTGTAAAGCTTCATCACCTCCTGGTTCATTCGGGTTGGATCATCTTTGTATTTGTCGCGCAGCTCCTGGATTTTTGGCGAGAGCGCAGCCATCTGGCGCATGGAGCGATTGGCTTTATTTTGAATTGGCCAAAGCGTGAGCTTGATGATCGTCGTAAGGGCCAGAATCGCGAGGCCGTAGTCGTGCAGCCAACTGTGCAGCAGATTCATGAAATTGAGCAGCACCTGGCACACGATCTTGAACATCCCGAAGTCCATGACCTCGGCTTCATTGTGCGGGAGCTGCGCGAGACGATGATAAAGTTTTGGACCAGCGTAGATTTCGAAACGCGCGTTGTAGGTCTGGCCGGGCTGCAACTGAAATCCCGGCATCCCAAGTGCCCCTTCAACGGCGAGTAGCTTTTGGTCCAGCGCGTAATCGATATCGAAGCGCCTGCCCCACACACCTGTTGCCTTGCCAGTTAGCGGCGCCACTAAGGTAGTGAAAAACTGATTGCTCACCGCAACCCATTCCGCGCCTGCGATGTTCTCCTGATAATAGGGCCGGGCGGCGCGTTGCCCGACACCGAGAACACCGCTACTGCTTCCGAACCAGCCGACGTCAATTCCCTTGGCTCTGCCATCAATGCACCAGACCAGACGGGTGTACGAAGGATAGTCCTTCGGGTGAATTGGGGCAGCCGACCCAAGCGCTACAAAATAACCACCGCTTTGATATGGCTTGTCTCCGTGGTTCTCGAGGTCAACATCCATTTCGATCACGTAGTTGTCCTTGTTCTCTGGAGATTTTTCGAAGGAGAACCTTTTCCGGATGACGACTTGCTCGGGAGTCGTGCTTTCAAATCGCACAGCAGAATCCGATTCTGGAGATGCGGTAAACTCAGCGAGCGTTGGTGAAAATGGTTGCTCGAAGAGTGCACCGATCGGTGCACTCTTATCTGAATTCAAAATAACGGGCTGGCCTTTTTCGGCTACTTGCTTGAGCAGGACCGCGTCCCTAATTCCGCCCCCGCGGTTTGTCAGACGCAGCTCGACGTCTGAATTGCGCAGCGTTTCGATCTTCTCGGCGAAGCTCGGAGTTGCCTCCGGGCTCGGTGCCGCTTCCGCGACGGGAGTCGGCGACGCCGCGAGAATTGCCGGAGTTGTCGTGGGGGAGCTTAGTCCGGGCGCAACACCGATTGGAGCGGGTCTCGGCGGCGTTTGTCTTACCAGATAAATTTCCCAGACGACGAGCCCGACTACGCAAAGGGCGACGACAATCCAGGCAGTTCGATCCATAAATCGTAAATCGCGCTCGCAGCCTATTCAGCGCGCTTGGTCCGAACCGTGAATCCCGATCCAAAGCCTTCCATGCTGGATGCCGGATTTCTCCGTTCCGGTACAGGGTCATGGCCGGAACCACCCCAAGGCTGGCATCGAGCGAGGCGTTTCAATCCGAGCCAGCTCCCGTGAAGAACGCCATGCGCCTCAACAGCTTCCAAAAAATATGCCGAACAGGTCGGCGTAAATCGGCAGCCGGAATTAGGACCGCAAAGCAAACAGAGCAACGGCGAGAGCGTCCACTGATAAATGCGAATTAAAAAACGAACCAATCCGAGCATCAAAGCAGGATAGAAGCGCGCTTCGCGAGACGCAACCATTCATGTTTCAGCGCATAATAGCTCGAGTCGGCTGCGTCGCGTCTGGCAACGAGCACAATCCAAAAGCCTTCTCGCAATTCGTGTTGGTGCTGGCGCACAATCTCTCGCAGACGGCGCCGAACGCGGTTGCGAGCAACCGCGCCGCCGATACGACGTGAAGCAATAAACCCTGCGCGGCACGGGCCAGAATTGTCCACCGCCACTACATTGAGCATCAGAAGATTACCGCGTCGGGTAAAGCCGTCTCGTTTCACACGCTCGAATTCTGAGGCCTTCGTCAGGCGCCGGCTTTTTGGAAAGGAGAAGGAACCTGTTGGCGCCATTGTCGTTTTCGATGCTGCTACCAAAAGGAAGCGCCACTTTCAGAAGTGGCGTAAGCGTACAACAGAAGTCTTCCCCCGGAGGCGACCGGAGGAAGACTTCTCAAGAAAAAAGGACTGCCCAGACTTTACTGACTGGGCGGTGACTGGGCCGGAGATTCAGCTGTTGTGGCCGGAGATTCAGCTGCCGCGGCCGGAGATTCAGTTGTTGCGTCGGTTGTTGCCGGACTGCTTACTCCGGTGGCCGCCGCAGGCGGCGTAGTAGGCGTCGGGGTTGCCGCCGGTTCGGTTGTCTCGGTCTTTTGCTCGCACGCCGCGAGAAGTGCGGCACTGGCCAAAATGCAGATGTATTTTTTCATAGTGCTGGTTCGAAACTGGACATTGCTGTAATTAGATAACCGGAGCAAGGCAGTTTTTGGACGGATTGCGATTATTTTGAGCGCCATGTGCTTGGCACGCGTTTGTTTAGAGCGGAGGCTCGTATTTGAGACCATGGGCTTCGGCTACTGCGTGGCAAGTGAGCCGCCCATCCCGGGTGTTGATACCACCAATCAGCGCTGGTTGCTTCTCGCATGCGCCTTCCAAGCCGAGATCGGCGAGTAATTCCACATAGCGATAGGTCACATTGGTAAGGGCCTGTGTAGCAGTGCGCGCGTACGCTGCGGGCATGTTTGCCACGCAATAATGCGTGACGCTTTCCTCCACGTAAACTGGATCGAGGTGCGTCGTTGGTCGCGATGTTTCCGCGCAGCCTCCCTGGTCGATGGAGATATCTACGAGCACGCTGCCGCGTTTCATTTTGCGCAACATCGCGCGCGTGATCAGCTTTGGCGCTTTCGCTCCCGGCAATAGCACTGCGCCAATCAGCAGGTCGCAATCGGGCATCAACTCCATCAAATTCGCTTCGTTCGAATACAGCGTATGCAAATTGTCCATCGCCAGATCGAGAAAGCGCAAGCGTTCAACGTCGATGTCGAGAATTGTTACGTCTGCGCGCAAACCCTTTGCCATTCGCATGGCGTTCACCCCCGAGGTCCCGCCCCCAACGACGACGACGTTTCCCGGTAAAACTCCCGGCACTCCTCCCAGTAGCACTCCGCTGCCACCGTTGTACTTTGCCAGAAAATACGCGCCCATCACCACCGACATCCGTCCCGCGATCTCGCTCATCGGTTCGAGCAACGGCAGGCGGTTGTTTACCTGGATCGTTTCGTACGCAATCCCGGTCACGCCAGATTTCAACAACGCTTCCGTCAATTCTCTGCTCGCAGCCAGATGCAAATACGTGAAGAGAATCTGGCCTTTGCGCAAAAGCGAGAATTCTGCCTTAAGCGGTTCTTTTACTTTCACAATCATGTCGGCTCGCGCGAAAACCTCTTTCGCTGTATCGGCGATTTCTCCACCGGCTTTGACGTATTCTTCGTCGGCATAACCGGAGCCGATTCCGGCATTTTTTTCCACGAGCACCGAATGACCATGCCGGATCAGCTGATTCGCAGCCGACGGCAGCAGGGCGACGCGTTGCTCCTGTTCCTTAATTTCTTTCGGGACGCCGATGACCATATGAAAAGTGAGAAGTGATTAGTGAGAAGTGAGCCGTAGAATCAAGCTAAATCACTTCTCAGGTCTCGCCTTCCGCTTTTCATATCAATTCAATGACGGATCGTCGGGTGCCGCGGCGAGCATTCTGTACCATGGTCCCAGGCTGCGCATAATCTCGAACCAGAGGTTTGGGAGGCGATCAATCTTAAGCAGCGAAGGATTGGCTTTTTGAAGCAGCCAGGTTTTCTGCTTCACCTCGGTTTCGAGCTGACCCGCTCCCCAGCCTGCATAACCGACAAACGCACAAATTGTAACCAGCTTTTTCTCTCCAGCCGCGGAAGTGGGCGATTCCAAAGCAACGTTGTGACTGAGTTTAACTCCATCGCCTTTCTTCCATTCAAACGCGGCAAACATCAGTTGACTTTTTCCAACTGGCCCGCCAAGGAACACGGGCACGTCCGCGAGGCCCGCCGGTGGTGTTTCCGTCACCAGATCGGCCACTTGTCTGTCGAGCGGACGATTGATAATCACCCCCAGGGCACCTTCGTTCGGGTCATGCTGGGAAATGAAAAGCACGGTGCGGCGGAAATTTGGATCTAGCATGTTGGGATGTGCGACCAGCAACGAACCGGCAAGGCTCCCCAAGGATGGTTCGTCATCCAGGTTACGCATACGAAACTAGAAACCGCGGCGCGCGCTCGTGCAACCCCTCTAGGCTGCGCTTTTCGCCGCCACACCTCCCGTTCTGATTTATTTGTTGATTTCTTTCGACGATTGATTTCTTGTGTTTGACGTATCGGGACAATCGTGGAAACGGGTCAAAATTTTTTTGCATAAAGTTGTTGCCATCGGCTCGAAGCTCGTTTAGTAGCCTCGAAGTTTTTGACGATTGTTCTGGGGGGAACAGCCGCCCTTCACGCCCATCGGGTGTGGGGGGCGGTAATTTTTTGATCGCGAAAGTCCGGTCTCTTACAGTTGCTCAATAGAGTTTGGCCGACAGAAAACGCCAACGCTCAACGTCCAATGTCGAAATCAGCAGTCGCGAGTCGAATGTCATGGCCACTTGCCTTTACACTGATCGCGCTGTTCATCGCCGCGGTCGTGTTGATCGTTTTTTTGCGCCTGGAAAGCTGGCCAGCGCGCACGGCGTGGCAAAGCACCGGCGAACTCGAGAGACTGGGGAAAGATGTGCGCGCTGCGTTCTTCGACGTCGCGCACTTGCAGCCACGCATTACCATCAACAACCGCGTCTACATGGAACAAACTACGCCCGTAAGCGAGTTGGTCGTCCTATCAAGGCGCATCGAAGTCGAACACGAACTGCTCCATACCTGGGTCGGCAGCTCGAAGCGCGTGAAATTACATGGCACTTTCAACGCCAAAGCCGGATTCGATCTGCAACAGGACCTCTCGATCGATATTCGCCCTGACGAAATTATTGTTCAGCTTCCACATGCTCAAGTTCTCAGCGTTGACCAGCAGCACGTAGATGTCCTCGAATTTGAAAATGGTCTGTGGAACCGAATTTCCGGACAGGATCTTCAAAGCGAATTGTCGATCCTGCCCCAGCTAGCCCTAGAAAAGGCGGCGGAAAGCGGCTTGCCCGTTGAAGCAGAGCGTACACTACAGCGACAACTCGGCGAACGAATTCATCCGTCGCAGCCATTGCATTTGGTTTTCAAAGACGGAAAGAAACGTGAATAGTGCCGGGTGCTCAGTGAACGGTGAACAGCGGCCGATCGGGACACGCACTCCTGGCAGCCAATCGCCGAGCACTGGTCACTGATCACCTGCCGTTGTTTCATCCGATGCCGTCAAAGACTCGCTTATTTCTCCTGAGCGGGCTGGTCGTGCTCGTGGTGGTTTTAGCGATCGCATTTGCGCCATTTGCCGTTTCCAATGGCATTCGCTTGTGGATCTCGTGGGCCGCAAAGCAGGAAGGCTTCATCGCCACCATCGACCAAATCGATGCGTCATTTCTCCGTCCGGTTGTAATTCGGCAGCTTCACCTGAAAAGCATGCGTGAGAATGCGCTTCGTGTGGATCTAACTGCCACGGACGCGAGTGTTGGTTTGAACTTCAAACACATCCTCCTGCACATGGGCGGCCGCATCATTCACAGCCTTTCCATTCGGGAATTGCGTGTGGAGGTGCACCGCACCAACCCGAACGTGCGCGCCATAACCCGGCGCGGCTGGGCGACGTTGCAGCGATTGCTGCCAGAAAATCTGAGCATCGCCAACTCAGAGATACGCGTTGAGAACGGCCCCACATTAATTCTGTTGCGACGCGGCATTTTGTCCGCAAGCGAGACCGAAGCCGGCCGGTTTAGTGCTGCCGAGATCATGATTGCGTCGCCGTGGTTGCGCCAAACTTTTTCGCAATTGCGCGGCGCAACTCACTGGGAAGCCAATCGTCTGACACTCGGCGGACTTACCTTGAGCCGCGGTCTCGACCTGCAGTCCGCCACAGCGGACTTCTCGCGTTTGGGAAAACAACGTGTGGGATTGCAGTTCGACGTTGATGCTTTTGGAGGAAAAATTCGCGGGAACATTTCACATGAATGGCGCTCTCAGCATTCCAACTGGAAAATTGCAGGCGGCGCCAGTGACATTTCCCTGGGACAAACTTCTGACGCATTCGGGTTCGCCGACCGGGTTGATGGTTTGGTTCATGCTGCCAACTTCACGTTTCGCGGAAACCTCGCTGAGCCAGACCATATAACTGCGTCGCTCTGGAGTGAATTGACCGGGCTCACCTGGCGCAATCGCACAGCCCAGGCAATCATGCTCGGCGCCGCGGTTTACAATCGTAAGATTGAGCTTCAACAGGTTTATATTCGACAGAAAAACAACCAGTTGGTCTTGAGTGGCGAGGCCGCATTCCCCACTAACGTCTCCGGCTGGCTTAGTCCGGATTTTCGCGGCAACATTTCTGCATCGATCGATCAGCTTGGTGATTTCGTCGCCCTATTTGGTGCAGACCCTGAGGATTTTGCAGGGAAGATCACCATCGAGGGAGCAATGGACACGCGTGATCGGAAATTTGGCGGACATCTCGCGGTTGAGGGTGCCTCTCTCACATTCTTCAAAACCGCTATCGACAGTCTGACAGCGGAACTCAACCTCAGACCAGCCGAGCTGGAGGTCGAACAGTTGGAGATCAAACGCAAGAACGACTTACTCAGCGGACAAGGCAAAATCGCCTTGTCCGGCGCTCACAACTACTCGGGAACACTCGAAGCCCGGGCCGATAATCTCTTCGATTATTTTGCCAGCTTTCGTGGACCTGCCGGAAAAACAGTAAACCGTGTTCCGGTAGATGTTCAGGCTACCGTTAACTCTGGCAAGTGGGATGCCCGCGGCACCATCCAGGTGCCAAATTCGAGCCCGATCAGTTTCACAGCGAATTTTTCACTGCCCATAGGAACCGACTGGAACGCCTTCCAGTTGTCTCCGCTCAACGTAACCATCGATTTTCCCTCAGTCTTTCTCGCAAAGGCGCCGCAGCTCTTTCATCCCGCAATCTTCCAAGACGGCATTTTGAGCGGAAGCATTTCTCTTTCGGAAACGTTGCAACACCCGCGCATCGACGGCGACGTTCAGCTCATGAACGGAAAGTTGTCAGGCGACGGCTCGACTTCTTTTGGCTTTACTGAAGCAGGAAGC
>DATASP010000258.1:0-2805 GCA_036269155.1 Candidatus Udaeobacter sp. | reverse complement strand
GAAGAAATCGGGACTGCCGACATCGCATTCGAAGCGACCGGACGCGATCTGCCGAAATTGTTCATGGCCGCGGCCGACGCGACAATGAATGTAATGATCGACAACCTGGATGCGATTGAACCGCGCGAGACACGACACATCGAACTGGTGAACGATAAGCTCGACATGTTGCTGTTCGATTTCTTGCAGGAGTTTGTTTACTTCAAAGATGCCGAGCGCCTTTTGCTGCGAGTGCGCGGGGTGTCGATCCACGAGAACGACGGAAAATTTTCTTTAAATGCCAAAACTGCGGGCGAACCGCTGCACGCGGCGCGACATCATCAGCGCGCCGACGTGAAGGCGGTCACACTGCATAATTTCTCCGTTGAAAAACAGGACGACGAATGGAAGGCGAGAGTACTTTTGGATATTTGATGCTCGTGACGCAGACAATCCTGTCTGCGAAGATCGACACCAATAAGATTGTTTAGTTCACGTTGGAATTGAAAAACTCATAGTGGGCGCACATGATCATCGCCCCATGTCGAACGATCGGAACGTTTCTTTCCGCGGGTTCGATCCACATCGCGAGATCGCCATCGCTCGTCGCCGGCTGCCGCATTGGCGTCAAATGGGCGTTGCTTATTTCGTTACGTTCCGCCTCGCGGATTCAGTGCCGCAATCATTGCTGCGCCAGTGGCGAGAGGAACGTACTATCTGGCTGCGATGGCATCCGCCACCATGGCGCACAGAGGAACAGCGCGAATTCGAAGAGCGATTCATCTGCCGCATGCAGGAATGGTTGGATGCTGGCATGGGTGCGTGTCACATGCGGCGGTCAGATGTGCGTGCACAGGTTGAGCTTTGTCTGCTGCAATTCGACGGCAAGCGTTACAATATTGATGCATTTGTGCTGATGCCGAACCACGTTCACGCCGTGATCAAGCCGGCAGTCGGTTATGATCTCTCAACGCTTTTACAAGCAATGAAGGGCGTGAGTGCCAACCGCTGTAACAAATTGCTCGGACATAAATCTACTTTTTGGATGGACGAATCATATGACCATATCGTCCGCGACATGAAAGAATTGGCAGCTTTTCGCAACTACATTGCCGGAAATCCAACGAAAGCCGGACTTCATCCAGACGAATACTCGCTCCAGCTCAGAAACGTGCTGATGCCATGAGTTAGAGAATTCTGGCCGCGTCCATGCTCACTGCACCATTGTCTGCGTCACAACGCTACTTTGGTTCCAGCGCGACGAAGCCGCTGCGGCCCTGGCTCCAGACGCGGATCAGAATCTTTTCGTTAGGCTTCAATTTCTTGCTGATAGCCACCAGGTCCTTCGCGTTCTTGACCGGCTGCTTGTTTACTTCCTGGATCACGTCGCCTTCGCGCAGGCCAGCTTTTGCGGCGGGCGACTCGGCATCAATCTCCGCAATCACAGCTCCTTTGACGTCCTTCGAAAGATTAAGCGCGTTGCGGATGTCATCGGTGATATCCGCGACCGCGACGCCGCCGAACACGGTGGCCTTTTCAGGTTGAGCGCTTTCTTCAGGCGACGCCTCCGCGCCTTCCTCCGCTACACCTGGAGGCATTTCAGCAAGCCCGACATTGAAGGCTTTGCTCTGCCCTTCGCGATTGACCTCGAGCTGAACGTTTGTCCCGGGCGCCATCGAGCCAATCATCAAACGCAGTTCGCGCGCATCGCTGACTTTCTTCCCGTTCACGGCTGTAATCACATCACCGGTTTTTATTCCGGCCGTTTCCGCAGGGCTTTTGGGAGTGACCTCGCCCACGAGCGCCCCGGTCAACTGCCCTTTAAGCTTCATCGCTTCAGCCAGCTCGGGCGTGAGCGTTTGTACCGACGCGCCGATGTAACCGCGCACAACACGACCCTTTTCACGCAGGCTCTGCATCACGTCGCGTGCGAGATTAGCGGGGATCGCAAAGCCAATGCCCTGGTTTCCACCGCTTCGGCTGAAAATCGCAGTGTTGATGCCCAGCAATCGACCCGCGGCATCGACCAGCGCGCCGCCGGAGTTGCCCATGTTAATCGCCGCGTC
Organism: Candidatus Udaeobacter sp.; assembly: GCA_036269155.1. GTDB lineage: Bacteria > Verrucomicrobiota > Verrucomicrobiia > Chthoniobacterales > UBA10450 > Udaeobacter. The sequence goes on along the minus strand of DATASP010000258.1, from coordinate 760 downwards.
CGTTTGGATAAAATTTTCGTAATCAACAATCCCAATGCCGCCACGTCCCACGGCACTGATAATTCCCATCGTGACCGTCTGTCGCAGACCAAACGGATTGCCGATCGCGAGTGCGATGTCGCCGGCGCGCGCTTTCTCGCTATCCGCAAACGTCATCGCGGGGAGATTTTTCTCGTCGATTTTCAGCAACGCCACGTCGGTGCCTGGATCGGTTCCGATTTTCGTGGCCTTGTATTTTCGGAGGTCTATCCCAAGGCCCACCATGATTTCTTCCGCGCCAGAAATGACGTGGTTAGCAGTGAGAATGTATCCGTCCGAACTGACAATCACGCCGGAGCCGAGGCCTTGCAGAGTTTGTTTGCCTTGTCTTTGCGGAAGTTGTCCACCGAAAAACTGGCGTAATGTGTCGTCGCCAAATGGAAATGCTGTCTGCCCCCGCGAAACCGTCTGCGTCGTAAACACTGTTACAACGCTCGGCGCGACCTTCTCGACAATCGGTGCGAACGTCGTGATAAGCCCCTGTTGCGAGGGGCTGGGTTCCTGAGCTGCGGCTGAAAATGCGCCGACGTGTACGCACACAATCGTCCCAACAAACGACAGCAGGCGACGCCGGAAAATCTCTCTTTGCATAAAACATCTCTCTTTCAAAAGAGAATCGCGTGCACTACTGCACCCGGCCTTTTTTGCGAAGAACGCATTTCGTTTTTCGAATTCAGAGAAGGCGCAGCGTCGATTCAAAAACAACGCAAGGCCATTGCAA
>DATASP010000257.1:0-9561 GCA_036269155.1 Candidatus Udaeobacter sp. | reverse complement strand
GGAACAATCGAAGCGATGCCCTCCACTTTTGATGCCCTCGAGGCCAAGGGATTCAAATTCGTCACTGTATCGGAACTGATCCGCATGGCGGTGCCGAAAGCTTCTCATCCAAGCCCACAGCCGAGCGAAAACGCACCGACGAAAGCTGTTCCCGCGGCATCACCGTCCCCAACCCCCGTGCAGCGGGCTTCTCCTGGCGGGTAGGTCGCCGACAGAAAAGCTACTTCTTCGCGGCGCTTACGTTTCGGTCAGCCATTCGCTGTTCGGTCTTAGTGCGCGCAATGACGAAGTGATTATTTTCGCCGTAGCTTCGCCACGGACCGGGAGACACGTCACGCACTTCGACGAATTGCCAATCGGTTACGTCGGTCGGCGCCAGTCCCAGGTAGTCACGCACCGCCGGCGAGACATCCAGCCCCGCACCATGATTAAGATTTGGCTTGGGACGTTCGTTTCCAAAGACATACTGAAAATGATCAGTGCGAAAAGGGCCGCAGTCTTCCCATTGCGCATAACAAGTCCGGTTGCCCTTACGAATGGCAATCCAACGGTGCCAGCATACCGACTGCCCCTGCCCTGTATAAGATTGCTTGAACCACGGAATCACCAGCGGCGCTTCCGGTTTGAACTGGCCATGGGTGACATCGTTGTACGGCAGCGCACAGTAGAAGGGATTTTGTCGCGGTATGAACGCGATCGGAAGATAACTGCGCCGCGCTGACGGATCGGGACTATCGAAGCCGCCGTAGTTGTTCGTCCAATTCGCGTCCCAGGAACTTCTGTAATTGGGAACCGGATTATTGCCCGCAGCCTGTTCTCCCACCCAGAACACCGTTGTCACGATGTTCGTTTTCCACGGGTAACGCTGGATCGCAGGACGAGAACTGGTCGGGATGAAAACTTGCGGTTCCACCTTTAGCAATGCCTGCTCCCGCAATTTCATTGCGTATTTGGCAAAGTCTGCCGCGGTTGCATAAGGAGAAGTGGATTGTTCATCTCCGAAAACTTTCGGAACAACAAAGACCGCCAGACTCAAACAGACCGGAAGAAGTCCCCTCATGTTAAAACGCCGGCTTCTTCTATCCGATTCGGCGCGTTCAGGCAAGCCGAATTTTCTTAGGTGCACCATCGTATTGCCTCGAAAACCCTCCCAGGGCGCCCGCGTTGTAGCGCCCAGGCTCATCCGCGGCTCATTATCGTATCGTGCTTGAAATCTCGACCATCCGCCTTTGGATAATCGAGCGTGTAATGGAGGCCCCGGCTTTCTTTGCGGCATAATGCCGAATCGACGATCAACGCCGCTCCCGCGGCGAGGTTACGCAGCTCCAGCAAGTCAACGGATACTTTGAAATTCCAATAAAACTCGCGGATTTCGCGCTGAAGGTTTCGCAGCCGCGCGCTCGCTCGTTGCAGCCGCTTATCGGTACGGACAATTCCCACGTAATCCCACATGAGGCGTCGGATCTCATCCCAGTTGTGATAAATGACAACCAGTTCGTCGACGTCCTGCACATTCCCCGATTTCCATTCCGGCAACGGGACTTTTTGCTTTCGAGCGGATCGCGTCGCAACGGCTGCCGCGGCCGCGCGATGCGCCACGACCAAACCTTCCAGCAGCGAGTTGCTTGCAAGCCGGTTGGCTCCGTGAAGGCCGGTGCACGCGACCTCGCCAATCGCATATAGCCCGGGCAAATTCGTCGCCCCATTGATGTCGGTTTTGATTCCACCACATTGATAATGTGCTGCCGGTACAACCGGGATCGCCTGCTTCGACATATCGATCCCGAATCGCAGGCAAGTCTGGTAAATGTGTGGGAAGCGCTCCCGAATGAATTCCGCTGGTTTGTTCGTGATGTCCAAAAACACACATTTCGCACCTGAGCGTTTGATCTCGGCGTCGATCGCCCGCGCGACGATGTCACGCGGCGCAAGCGAGCCACGCGGATCGTAGCGTTTCATAAAGTCTTCGCCACGATTGTTGCGCAAGATGCCGCCTTCGCCGCGCACCGCCTCGGAAATCAGAAATGATCTGGCCTCAGGATGAAATAGACAGGTGGGATGAAACTGGATGAACTCCATGTTCGCGATCTCGACACCCGCGCGCCACGCCATTGCCACGCCGTCTCCAGTCGCGACGTCCGGATTTGTCGTATACAAATAAACTTTCCCGCAGCCGCCCGTTGCCAGCACGATTCGATCCGATCCGATTGTTTCCACGTCACCGGTTTTTTCGTCCAGAACATAGACTCCGAGGCAGCGGTCTTCTGTCGCGAAACCGAGTTTGGCTGCCGTGATCAAGTCCACGGCCATGTGATTTTCCAATAATTGGACGTGTGATTGTCGCCCCAGCTCACGCAGCAAAGTCTCCTCGATCTGCCGCCCGGTTACGTCTTGAACATGCAAGACCCGACGCTTGGAGTGGCCGCCCTCCTTGCCCAGATCGAGCTCGCGATGGCCACCGATCTCGCGTTCATCGAACTGGAGACCGAGTTCTGCCAGCTCCCGGATGCGCTCGGGTCCTTCCGTCACAATCATGCGCACTACGCCTTCGTCACACAGACCAGCGCCCGCCTCAAGCGTATCGCGCACGTGCAACTCGAATGAGTCTTCGTCGCTAGTCACACAAGCGATTCCACCCTGTGCCCAGGCGGTGTTTGTGTCCGCGCCTTTGCGTTTCGTAATAACAGCGACCGATCCGTGCTTTGCAGCTTTCAATGCAAAGCTCAGACCAGCGATGCCACTGCCGATGACCACAAAATCGTATTCCTTCATCGCTGTGAAACAGGCAATCTTGCTTGCCAGGGATAATTGCTCAAACACGCACCAGGATCGTCTGCGTCACGATGTGCTCCTTCATCCTAGCCGGATGTTATCGATCAAGCGCGTTTTCCCGAAGAATACAGCCAATACGAGCAACGAATTTGGCCGGGAGGTTTCAACAGGTTGAAATGTTTCAGCATCGACAAGCTCTACGTAATCGATCCGCGCCAGCGGCGCTTCGTTGATCACGTTTCGGGCAAGTGCGATGAGATCTCTCGCAGATTTTTTGCCGGCATCTGTCGCAGCCCGCAACGCCTTGTACAAGACTGTCGCTTGTTTCCGCTCTTCCACATCCAAATACTGATTACGCGAACTGCATGCCAGCCCGTCACGCTCGCGCACGGTGGGCACAGCAATAATCGCGATCTTAAAATTGAGATCGCGCACCATACGGCGAACGATCGCCAGTTGCTGAAAATCTTTCTCACCAAATACCGCCGCGTCCGGCGAAAGAATATTGAACAACTTCGCGACCACGGTGCAAACCCCGCGAAAATGTCCGGTCCGCGATTTTCCCTCCAGCGTTTCCGAAAGAGAAGATTCATCCACGAACACCGAACGATCGTCCGCATACATTTCCGCGGCACTGGGACGGAACAAGAAATCGACGTCGTTATCTCGACAAAATTCCTCATCGGCTTCCTGCCTGCGCGGGTATCGCTCGTAATCGCTTCCCGGCTCAAACTGGAGTGGATTCACAAAGATGCTCACCGCCACTTCACCTTGCTGGCCAGCACTTCCTCGAGCGACGCGAATCAACTCAGCATGCGCCTTGTGTAGCGCTCCCATGGTAGGCACTAGCACTCGCCGCTTCGAGCGCTGCAGTGATTGCGCTTCAGCAACCGTTGTAATAATTCGCATCGCTGAACGAGAGTTGATCATCGAACGGCTTCCAGAGATTCCTCCGAGCCTTCGCACAACGCTGCAGCCAGGCAAGCGACTTCGCTCCGAATGACAGACCGGTTACAGCGTGCGTCACGCTGCTTCGAGCCAAATGGCCTGGCGCGCGAATCGAAATCTCTTGTGACCAAAATTTTGCCAGCCTGCGCGTAGCGCGAGATCGTGCATTTCGGTAAATGAAAATGCGCGCTCGGCGGACAGTCGTGCGTCATGGCGGGTCATCGGTTCACGAAAAGCGAACTCGGTCAAAAGATGAACGCCAGCCTGCAGGAGAAATCCCCGCCGCAAGTCCGACACTAGAACAAATTTCCGGGACAGCTCGCGACATCGTCGCAACACACCTACTGCGTCTTCATCGCTGAAATGATGAAGCGCAAGCGTACAGAGCACGAGGTCATATGTTCCAACGGAATCCCATTCAAGAATGTCGGCCTGACGATAATAAATTTCCGGGTAGCCCGTGCTCAATTTCGTGGCGACCTCCAATGTTGCAGGCTGTCGATCTAAAGCGTCAATCTCGACTTGCGCGGCAATCTTGCGCGCGTAATCGGCAATTAATCGCGGAATGTCGCCGGAGCCAGTAGCAAGATCGACAATACGGATGCGAGCACCCGGGCGGAGCCAGCGGCGCATAAAGGCCAGAACAAGACCATAGCTGCCGAACCAGCGATTCAGTTGCCTGATACGTTGCAGGTCGCGCTCTAATTCGGCCGAAACCGGTTGCGGCCGATCCATCATTTCTAGAACGGCCGGATCGAAGCTTCGCTTCATTGAAGAGACGTTATGGTGGTTTGCCGAAACCGCTGGCGGCGATCGAGATCAATCGCCACTATTCAAAAACCTCTGCCAGGATTCTGGCAATTCTGCATTCTCGATTTCGCTTGCAATGCGTCCCTCGAATTCGGGACGAAAAACGGTGCTGGTCCCATAGACCGTGACCACGTCTTCCGATCCTTCGACTCGAATGGCGTGCGCGACGCCGGGGGGAATGACGACTCCCGCATTGTTACTGCTCTGATGATTGTCGCCATCGATGAAGAAACGCATAATGCGCTTGGAAAAACCAGCCCGCACATCGCACAAAATCATCTCCACCCGTCCCTGGAGAAAAAACATGACGTCCCACTGTTCGTCATCGTAACGACGCAGCGAATAATCTTGTGGTCCGCGCATGAACAAACGTCGCAGACATTTCTCGGCGGTCGTGTCGGGCGGAATACTTGGCGGATGCACATGAAATCCCTTGGCGCTAGGTGCAAACATGCGCGCGGCCGACCATTGCTTCGGCCAAAATCCGATTTTCGCCAGAACTCCCTCGTCGCGACGGACAAATTCACCAAAAACTCCGCGATGACGCTGGGAATGGATTGTGCGAGAAAAAATTTCCACGCCGGGAATCCAAACGCGCTTTATCTCCGGCCTTGACCGGTCCGCCTTTGCCAGTTCGCCGGCAGGAATACCCGCGTGCGCGATTCGGTGCGGCAAAGAGCTCAATTTATAATCGCGCGGACTCAATGCATTTCGCGCCGCCTCGCTCACGCCCAGCCACAAACTTGTTTCGCTTTTATTCATATCAGTTGTTTCAAGGGTTACTTGCCTAGCGAGAAATCCACGCGCTCGCGAGAAAGATTTGGATTGTAATAAGGGTCGCCATGCAGAACGCCAGCCCAGCGTTGCTCCATTATCCCCTGGCCAGCCATGTCTATTTTGCTCGGTGCGTCATGCCAATAAAGCCTCGCGAAAGGAGTGTAAACAATCAGATAACCTGCACGCCTTATTTTCAGACAAAGATCCACGTCGGCGAGCGCGCCTGACAGATTTGCGTCGAATCCTCCCGCCTCTTGAAAAATTTCGCGCCGCGTGAGCATACACGCGCTCGACACCGCACTGCAATTGCGAGTCAGTTGTAGCTGGCGGCTCGCGGCGCCGGCTTGGTCTGCTGGGAAACCGCGATAGGCCGGCTGCGCGATATTATTGGCGCCGACAACAATTCCCGCGTGTTCAACCGCGCCACTTGGATTTAGCAGGCGTGCGCCGACCGCGCCGACTTCCGCCCGCTGGACGTGCTCAGCCATGATCGTGAGCCAGTGCGGGTCGATCACTTCGATGCTGTCGTCAAGAAAAAGAAGCCACGGGCTGTCGGTCTGCTCGACCGCCTGATTTTTCGCTGTGGAATCGTCGGCCGCGTCTGACAAACACAGCAAACGATGCGAGAAACGTGTGGCAACTTCCGGGAATTTCTTGTCAGCTTGGACGATCACAACCTCGTAGTTCGGGTAGCTTGTCTGGGCCGTCAGCGTTTCGATGCAGCGCTCGAGCGACTCCAGACCGTGGCAACTCCGAATGATTACGGAAATTTTTTTCGCTTCCAACAGTTCGCGTCTGACACAGAATGCGTGCGTTCGCCAATCCACAGCAACATGGGCCAGTTCGCCGCTACGCTTCAGGTGATCTTCAATTGCAAGCCGTGAGGCTTCCAGTTGTCCCGGTTTTTGCCGGACGCTGATCGCGCTGGAACTCTCACTCCGCCGCCAGTGATATAGCACACGCGGGATATGATGAATTCGGTTGGTGCGCTCGATAATCCGAAAGAAGAGGTCGTAATCCTGCGCACTATCGAATTGTGAACGGAACCCACCAGCTTTTTGCAGAAGGTCCCGCCGCACTGCGGTCAAATGACCTAAATAATTGCACGAGAGAAAGAAATCGGGCGACCAATCTGGCTTGAACAAAGGCGCCTCAAAACCGTCATCGCCGAGCTTGTCTTCATCGGTATAAATTAGATCGGCATCGGGATGGCTTTGCAAAAGTTTTACGACCTGGAAAAGCGAATCGGGTTCGAGCACATCATCATGATCAAGAAAAGTGAGCCACTCGCCGCGCGCGAGTGTGAGTCCATGATTTGAAGCCGCGGAAATGCCTCCGTGTTTTCCGAGCCTCGCCAGTACGATGCGCTCGTCGCTCGCGGCCAGCTGCGGCAGCATCCGAAGCAACTCGACTGCAGTTGATCCATCATCGACGAGCACGAGCTCCCAGTTGTCATATGCTTGTGCGAGCACTGATTCAATGGCTTCCCCAAGATGTTGTACAGGCGTATCAAAAACTGGCGTAATAACACTGATGAGCGGCCGCGAGACGAACGCGGGCGCCTGATCCCGCATGTGCTTCAACTCCTTCGTGGTGGCACGGCGCTGCTCGAACCACTTTTGGTATTCGCTGGATGGAATCGTGCGCCTCCGTCTTTTCCCGTCGCGCTGAAAGTTTTTCCAGATTTTTTTCGCCAACTTTTCCGGAACGCGATAAGGCGCGAGGAACACCTGACCAATTCTACGCTCTGGCGATTTGCGCAGCGTTTGTCTCTGCTCTTTTAGCGATCTGAGTTCGCGCCGGTATTCCTTTACCTTCAGCAGCTTTTCCTCGAGGGCCGCGATGTGGTGATGCGCCTCCTTCAATTCTGCGTCGCGAACTTGAAGCTTTCCTTGTAGACCGCTGAACTGCTTGTTGGCTCTCGCAAGAGCGTTCTCCATCGCGCCAACCAGTCCCTCAGGTATCTTGCCTGGCTGACGCCGAACGCACACCGCTGCCGGATTCAGGTCGATCAGGTCGCATTCATAATCGGGCACAAACCCAAAACGGCCAAAACACGCAACAAGCTGTGGACGCCGCATGGCAGCATCAGTGCCGGGCGCCGGCATCAGAACAACAGCGTCCGCAAAGCTCGAGAGCGCTTTCGCAGTAATCTCATCCTCATTTTCTCTTGAAGAATAAAACCAAACCGCGGTTTCGAACTGGGCTTTGCCTGTGTCGTGACTCAGCTTCGAAGCGAGCTCGTCATGCGACCACGCGTCAGCTTCTCTTTCCGCTTCAGCAAATTGGCATTGCAGTTTTTGAGCGTTCGCTCCGACGATGAGAAATCGGCCGTGCTCGAACCTCCGCGAGATCGCGCGCGCGAAATCGGAATCAAAAGAAGAGCGATCTGCTGACGACACAGCTGACATTATATTGGTTGAAGCAAGCCGCAGGCAAATTTACCCTGCGGCGCCACACCCCGATACTGCCGGTTCCGCAATGCTCGATTTTGTCGTTTACGTCCTGTTTCGCGCGGGGTCTGCCATTGCCGCGGCACTGCCATTGCGCTTTCTGTTTGCTGTTGGGCAATTCCTTGGCTGTTGCGCATGGCTCGTTTCCAGGAAATATCGGCACCTTGCAGAACGCAACGTTGCGATTGCGTTTGGCGATGAAAAATCGCCGCGCGAATTGCATTGCCTTGTACGCGATCATTTTCGGCGGCTCGGCGCCAATTTCCTTTGCAGCGCCAAACTCACTGCAATGCCACCGGAGGAAATCCTTCGCCGGGTCAAGGTCGAAAATATCGAGGCGATGGCCCGCGAATTTCGCGCCGGCGTTCCCGTGGTGCTCGTTTTGAGTCATCTGGGAACGTGGGAGTTATTCGCGCAATTGATGCCGAAGTTTGTCGGGTTCGTGCGAAATGCGAGCGTTTATCAGAAGCTTGGCAACCGTTTCATTGACGAGCATGTGCGTCGGACGCGCAGCCAAACTGGGTTGGAATTGTTCGGTCGCCAGGCTGGATTTGAGCCGGTGATCGAATTGCTGCGCTCCGGCGGTGGCGTGGGCGTTTTGTCCGACCAACACGCTGGCGACCACGGACTGTGGACGCCGTTCTTCGGAAGACTGGCGTCCACTTCGCCTCTGCCTGCGTTGCTCGCGAAGCGCACCCGAGCGGCGATTATTGCTGCTGGCGTTTACACAATCGGTCCAGCGCGCTGGCGCATGGTATTTACCGAACGGTTTGACCAACCTGGAGGTTCCGTTGCAGAGCTCACCTCGCGAATAAATGAGATCATCGAGAAACAAATTCGCGTCGCCCCGGAAGATTGGTTTTGGGTTCATAATCGGTGGAAAACGCCCGAGCCAAATTTTCTTCTCGCGCGATACAAACGCGGCGTTTATCTGCCGCCGGGGATTTCAGCGCGCGAACTAAAGCCATTTCGGATTCTCATTCGTTCAAGCAATTGGTTGGGCGATGCTGTGATGAGCGTGCCCGCAGTGCGCGCGATCAAGAATGGGCGTCCCGACGCACGAGTGACAGTCGCCGCACCTGTGAATATCGCGCCGATGTGGAAGCTTGTTCCTGAAGTGGATACAATTATTCCATTACCAAATGATTCGCTTCTTCCGGTTATCTCGTTGCTCAAGCGAGAACGGAATTTCGACGTCGCGATTCTTTTCCCAAATTCGCTGCGCGTTGCGCTTGAATCCTGGCTAAGCGGAATTCCGCGCAGGGTCGGTTATCGCGGACACTGGAGGAGACTGTTGCTGAACCAAACCGTGCGCGAGCCGCGAAAACCAGGTCCGCCCGAACACCATTCGCTGCGGTTTCTTCGGATCGCGCGCGAATGCGGCGCAGAAACGCCCAACGCTCAACCACTTCCTGAAACAACAAACATCAAATCTCAAATCTCCAAACTTGGTCTTTGTCCCGGCGCCGAGTACGGCCCGGCTAAACGATGGTTGCCGGAGCGATTTGCCGAGGTCGCCGCCAAGATTAGCGCGCAATCATCGGCACAATGGATTTTGTTCGGAACGAGGAACGACATGGCAATAGGAGATCAGATCGCCACTGCGATTGGCGACCATTGCGTGAATCGGATAGGCCAAACCACACTTGATCAACTCATCGATGAACTGCGGGAATGCCGCTTACTGCTTACCAACGATACCGGCACGATGCATCTGGCCGCTTTGCTCGGCGTGCCCGTGGTCGCTATTTTTGGCTCTACTGAGCCGCGCCTGACCGGTCCGCTCGGAGATGGCCACATT
>DATASP010000256.1:0-27742 GCA_036269155.1 Candidatus Udaeobacter sp. | reverse complement strand
TGCAAAGTGCCGTCAGTCTGCAATTCAATTGTCTTTATTTGAAAATCTGAATTCTCAAACAGCAGGCGTCTTGCACCTTCACGCACGCCGGCATAAGCAGCGCCGCACAGCGCAGCGACTAAGAATACTCTGCAGAGGATGCCGATCGCCCTTCGAATGCGATGCTGCGTCGCTCTGCGGGAACGGACCTTCACATCGAGCAAGTGCTGCTGACGCCGTTGGCGCACATTGGACACTCGTCGATTTTGCGATCGTGGGCTTTTTTGGCCGAAATTCATCCCCGAATCCCTTCTGTTTTGGCGCGAGACAGTTCGATTATGCGGGCGCAAAGATCGACGTAGCCGATCCCGGCGGCTGCAGCAGCCTCCGGAAGCAAACTAGCTTCGGTCATTCCGGGAATGGTATTGACCTCCAGCACAAACGGCTCGCCGCTGTCGGACAAGATGACATCAACACGCCCGTAGACTTGCAAGCCAAGCGCGCGAAACGCCCGCAACGCTAATTCCTGAATTTCGGCTGTTTTCTTTTCGTCGATCCGCGCCGGGCAGACATGCTCCGCGCCGCCGCCCGCCTGAGGGTTGAGGAAAGGATACTTGTTGGTGAAGTCGTAAAAGCCGCCTTTCGGAATTATCTCGAGAATGGGCAAGGCTTGGTCACCGAGAACACCTATCGTTAATTCCCGGCCGGATACAAACTTTTCTACCAATAATTCGCGATCGTACTTTGCGGAACCGGAGATCGCCGTCGCAATTTCCTCCGCATTTTTCACAATGTGAACGCCCACGGTAGAACCTTGCCGCGGCGCTTTGATTACGATCGGCGGCTGCATGCGCGGACGCTCGTGCGCACCGATCTTTTCCCACGCCGGGGTGCGCACGCCGTGCTGCTCAAACTTTTCTTTGGTTAAAAGTTTATCGAACGCGCGCCGGCTCCCTTCGACGCCTTCGCCAGTGTACGAAACACCGCGGTCTTCCAGGATTTTTTGCAGCGTCCCATCCTCGCCGAAAGTTCCGTGAATGGTGAGGAACGCCAGATCGACATCTTTCGGTAGCTGGAAATGTTCGTCGCGCACATCGACTTCAACGACGTCGGCCCCTAACGAGCGCAACGCTTTTGAAACTCCGCGGCCCGTCGCAAGCGAAACGTCGCGCTCGGAACCAGGTCCGCCCATCAGGACTGCTATCTTCTTTGGTAAATCTTCTGTTTTCATGAACGCGGTTCTCCCACGATTTGCACTTCCGTTTCTAATTCGATGCCGCGCTTCGTCTTCGCCGTTTGCTTGATGCGATCGATCAACTCGAGCATCTCAGTCGCCGTGGCGCCGCCATCGTTCACAATGAAATTGCCGTGAACCTCCGAGACGCGCGCATTTCCTACCCGCAAGTTTTTGAGGCCTAATTCATCCACCAGTTTTCCCGCGGGAATGCTGTTGGGGTTCTTGAAAATGCAACCCGCGCTCTTGGCGACTGGCTGTGTCGTGCGCCGTTTCTCCTGTGATTGACGCAAGCGCTCATCGATCTTTGCGCGCTCAGCCGGCTGCGCGTGGAATGTCGCCGAAATCGCGAAATTATTCTCCAGTAACGGGAATCGTCGGTAATAAACCTCCAGTTCATCTCGATTTTTCACGTGCGGATTGCCTTCGGTATCAAGGTAACGAACGCGCGCCACGTTCTCGAAAGTTTGCGCCCCCATCGCGCCGGCGTTCATGCGCAACCCGCCCCCCACTGCGCCTGGAATTCCCTCCATCCATTCGAGTCCGCCGAGATTTGCCGTTCGCGCCGCATAAGCAACTTCCCTCAACTTCACGCCTGCGCCTGCGGTGATCTCGGACCGGTTGATCTCGATTTTGTCGAAGTCGCCGCCGTACGGGTGAGCCACCACGCCACGAATCCCGCCGTCGCGGACAAGAAGATTCGAGCCTCGGCCCATCACGAAAAGTGGGAGGTTTTCATCCCTGCAAAATCGAATCACTGCGGCAAACGCATTCTCGCTTTGCGGCTCGACCCAAAATTGCGCAGGGCCGCCCACGCGCAACGTGGTGTGTTTGGAAAGGGGCTCATAAAGGCGCACGTCGCCGCTTTCGCCCACGATCGCCCTTAACTTTTCAGCAATCACGAGATCCGCCGCCAAAATCGACAATTCCTCGTGAATGTTCCCGGCGCCGAGACTCAACACGAGATCGCCGACGTCGAGTGCGTTGCCGATATCGCAGTGGATGCGCTCGAAGCGCGGCTGGTAGGTGGCAGCGCGATGACCGCGTTTCAAGACTTCATCGACAATCGTCTGCCCGCTGACGCCCGGGATCGGCGGTTCGCTCGCAGGATAAACGTCAGTCACCACCAAGCGGTCTGCGTCGTCGAAGGCACCGCCAAACCACGTGCATAGCGCTTGCGTGCGCGAATAACGATGCGGTTGAAACATGGCGAGCACCCGTTTGCGGCCAGTCGCTCGCGCAGTCTTCAATGTAGCGCGAATTTCAGTCGGGTGATGCGCGTAATCGTCAACGAGCAAAAAGCGCTCGCTCTCATATTTGATCTCAAACCGGCGTCGCGCGTGCTCGAATTTACGAAGAGAAGCTGCAATTTTTTTAAACGGAATTCCAAGCTCGACCGCGAGCGCAATCACTCCGAGAGCATTATGGACATTGTGCGGCCCTGGCACGTTCAGCACGGCCTCGCCGAGTTTTTGCTCCCGAAAATAAACGCAAAAATCTGAGCTGAACGAATGCAAGTCTACTTCGGCGCCTCGATAATCGGCCGCATCCGAGAACCCGAACGAGATCGTATTTTTGCGGGTTGCGCATAATCGCGCCGTGTTCGCGTCATCGATATTGTAAAAAACTGTTCCGCTGGTTTGCTCGATGAGCCGCGCAAAGACTTCTTCTATCGCAGAGAGATCAGAATAAAAATCAAGATGTTCTTCTTCGATATTCAGAATCAGGGCATGCTCGGGATGGAAGCAGCGCAGGGTGCCGTCGCTTTCGTCACCTTCAGAGACAAAATATTCGCTGCGCGGGTCCCAGTGCGCGTTCGTTCCCAGAATTGGGATTTCGGCGCCAACGTAATGGGATGGATGCAGTCCGCCTTCGCGCAAAACGTGCGCCGTCATTGCCGAGGTAGTTGTTTTGCCATGCATTCCTGCGACAACAATGCCGCGCTTCGCGCGCATGATTGCAGCGAGCGCTTCCGCGCGACGGACAAGGGGTTTCCCCGATTCACGCCCGGCCACGAGAACGGGATTGTCGCACTTAATTGCGGAGGAAAAAACAACAAGGTCGGCGGTGCATGCGTGTTCAGGACGATGCTGTTCATGAAAGCGCAGCCCGAGCCGCTGCAATCGATCTGTTTCCATCGTGCTCGCCTTGTCTGAGCCGCCCACCGTGTGCCCGAGCTCAATCAAAAGCGCTGCGAGACCGCTCATGCCGCTTCCCGCCACACCAACAAGATGAATCCGGTGATGCTCTTTCGTCAGGAATCGCGGCAAATCAATTGCCGGGACGCGATCGGCAGGCGCGCTGCATTCTTCAGACGCGGGCTTCATGAGTCGTATATTTCTCCATTGTCGTAGCCACCCGCCCAGCCGCATCTTTCGACGCCAGATGTGAAGAATTCGCAGCCATTCGCTCGATCCGCTGCCGGTCCTGAATCAATTCGCGAATATTTCGCGCAAGCAATTCGCCCGAGACGTCTGATTCCTTGATGAGAATTGCTGCCTGAATGCGCGCATAAATTTCTGCATTGCGCGTTTGATGATCATTAGTGGCATAGGGAAACGGGATCAGGATCCCGGGCAACGAAAAAGCGGCGAACTCCGCAAGGCTGGCTGCGCCGGCCCGTGCCACGACGAGATCTGCAGCGCTGTAAGCTTCTTCCATTCGATGATGAAAAGCGGCGATGTGCGCGGGAATATTTTCGCGGCGATAGTTATCTGAGACCAAACGTTCATCTCGTGCGCCGCAAAGGTGGATCACCTGCAGGCGCACACCTTGCAAGAATGGCAGCGATTTAATCAGCGCCTGGTTAATTCCGCTTGCCCCCTGGCTGCCTCCCATCACAAGCAACGTAGGCAGATCCTCGTCCAGCCCGAGTTTTTGACGCGCGATCCTCCGATCCAAACGCACTAGTTCAGTCCGGACCGGCGTGCCGGTGACTTCGGTGCGTGTTTTTGGAAAGAAAGGCGCGCATTCCTTAAAGCCGAGCATCACCGCGTGCACCATCCGTGCGGTCAATCGGTTTGCCTTTCCGGGCACAGCGTTTGATTCGTGAATAAAGGTCGCAATGCCTCGTATTCGTCCGGCCAACACCGGCGCCGTGGAAGTGAATCCACCCATGCCGAGGATCACCTGAGGTTTGAATTTACGGTACAGAGAGCGGCAAAGTGATAAGCTCTCATAAAAGCGGCGAACGAAACCAAAGAACGCAGGAGAAAAAGGCGAGGGGAGCCCAACCGTCGGCAATTTTTCGACTCGGAAATTTGCGTGCCCGGAAACCGCCAGAGCGTCAATGTCCTTTTCGGAAATTAACAGCATCACGTCGTGGCCACGATCGCGCAGCACTTCTGCCACGGCGATGCCGGGGAAAAGATGGCCACCCGTGCCTCCGCATGCGATCACTGCATTCATATGGGACTTATGTAACTCATAAGACTAATGATTATTAGATCCGCGGCATCATTCTGGCATGCATGGTGACGGTTTTCTTATGCGGCGGTTCGAGAATCCCCTGCCGGTAAATGTTCAGCAATAAACCGACGCCGAACATACACGCGACGAGGTTAGAACCTCCGTAGCTAATAAAAGGCAGTGGCAGCCCCTTATTCGGCAGGAGCGAGGTGGTCACGCCAATGTTAACTGCGGCCTGTAGAGCCAGGAGCGAGACTACTCCGCAGCCCAGCAGCAGGCCGAAGCGATCCTTGGCGTGTAGCGCGATCATAGTGCCGCACACAATTATCACCACGAAT
The DNA here is from genome assembly GCA_036269155.1 of Candidatus Udaeobacter sp. GTDB lineage: Bacteria > Verrucomicrobiota > Verrucomicrobiia > Chthoniobacterales > UBA10450 > Udaeobacter. Next base: position 22,783 of record DATASP010000256.1, on the reverse strand, counting down.
AGAAAAACCACGAGGAGACTAAACCGCAGACCGAGCTCTTCACCCACAATTGGAAAAATAAAATCGGTGTGCGCGTACGGCAGATAAAGCATCTTCTGGCGGCCGTTCCCCAGGCCTAGTCCTTCCATTCCACCACTGCCCCAGGCGATCAATGCCTGCATCTGTTGTAAACCAGCATCCTCCTTGAAAAGCTGCGGATGAAGGAAAGCGGAGAGTCGTCCCATCCTCTCGGAGATTTGGGTAGCAACGATTAAAAGTGCGCCCAGGCCGGTGAGTGACACAGCGCCGAGCCATAGAGGGCTGGCTCCGGCAATGAACATCACCACAAACGCAGTTGTTCCGATCAAAGCCGTTGTTCCCAAATCGACTTCGCCTAACACAAGCGCTGCCGGCAGACTAATGATCGCGAGCGGAAGAATAAATCCGAGCAGTAATTTGCGGTCAGTTTTTTCATATCGCGAGAACCATGCAGCGAGAAAAAAGATCACGGCAACCTTTGCCAATTCAGATGGCTGAAGAGTAATTGGGCCCCAGCCGATCCAGCGGCGGGACCCGTTCAGGCGCATGCCAATATGCGGCACATAACAGAGCGCCAGGATTACGAGCGCCACTGCGAACCAAAGCCACCACGTCCGCTGCCACACATGATAATCGGTCAGGGCGGCGAAAATGCAGACCACAAGTCCCACGCCAAACCATATCGCCTGGCGTTTGATAAAGAAATAAACGTCTCCGTGACTATCACGTGCAAACGCGCTCGTGCTGAAAAGCATGACAATCCCGATGACGAGTAGCCCCAGCACTGCGAGAAAAAGGATATAAGCGCTCTTGCGATGCATAACTATGTTGTAAGCGCCTCCGCTGCACGCAAACGACTGTTAACTGGTAGCTTCATTGGTCGACCTTGCTCGTTTTTGTTTTGGCCACCTTGGCTGGGATCAGCAGCTTTTGGCCTATCTGTAATTTGTGCGGGTCTTCGATGTGGTTCAGAGCGATTAGATCGTCATAGGAGACCTTAAGTTTCTTCGCGATTGTGACTGGATTGTCGCCCTTCTTTACGATGTAAGCCTTTCCCGAGGAGGAAGGCGTCTTGGGGTGTTCTTCTTTCGAAACTGAATGGGAAGGTTTCGGATCGCTACGTGGCGCAATTTCCCTTTGGGAGATGGCAGGCCGGCGTTTTGTAGCATCCGCGTGGGCCGGCGTTCCCGCGCTGTCAGCCACATTGTTTTCCGCATTCGCTGGCGCTGCCGGTACAAATGAGCTCTCTCGCGTCTTGATCGCGTTGAACGCGATGATTCCCGATACCGCAACCACGTGCAGGAGCAGAACTATCAGCAGCGCCCGCGACAATTTCATATTTGGTTCCGGAATGTTCTCGAAATCCATTCCGGCAGCAGCCGACGCGCGGCGCGCGGTTGCGGCCAGAAGTTTTTTATGTCTGAAGAGCTGCGGGATTTTCATTGGTCTATTTGGGGCAGCGCACGCACCAGCGCGCGAAATTGGTCACCGCGATCGCCATAGCTTTTGAACATGTCGAAGGAGGATGTGCCCGGGGAAAATAGGACCACTTCTCCTGGCCTTGCGCTGGCATGGGCACGTTCAACTGCGTCGGCGAGCGAGTTTGCGATTTCGCACTCGGCCGCTCCGCTCCAGGAACGCCTGATACTGTCGGCCATTTCGCCAATCAAAATTGTCGATCTGACCTTCTCCTTCACCAGAGACCGAAGTGGATCAAAACTAAAGCCTTTGTTCTTCCCGCCAGCGATGAGAATGACCGGCTTGTTTTGTGCCCGCAGCGCTTTGTCTACTGCGTCGAGGTTCGTCGCCTTGGAGTCGTTCACATATCCGACGCCGCCCACTTCGCGTACAAATTCGCACCGATGCGGACGCGGCTCATATGCACACAGCGGTGGCACCATCTCCGCGAACGACAATCCGCGCGCCATGCCGGCGGCGAGTGTCGCCATCAAGTTCTCAATGTTATGCAAGCCGCGCAGTTTGGTGTCCGCCAGCCGCAGGATCGTTTCGTCGTGATAAACAATCGCACCTTGTGAAACGTGGAAGTCCGCATGATCGACATAAGCACTAAAGGTGATCGTGCGCGGCCGGATCGCTGGGAGTTTTTCAATGGCGTTTACTACTGCCACATCAGTTTCGGTTTGATTTTCGAAAATACGCAGCTTGGCCGTCCGATAATCAGACACGTAGCGATACCGATCGAGATGATCGGGAGCGAAATTGAGCCAGAGGCTGATGGATGGGCGAAACGTGCGGGTTGCTTCCAGTTGGAACGAGCTCACCTCCACCGTGAGCACATCGAAAGGCTGCTTTGCGCACACCACTTCTGAAAGCGGCTTGCCAATGTTGCCGCAAGCAATCGTCCGTTGATCGCAGGCATTCAACATTTGAGCCAGAAGTTCGGTCGTTGTCGTCTTGCCGTTCGTGCCTGTAACAGCAATGACCGGAAGATCGCAAAAGCGCCAGCCGAGCTCGAGTTCGCCGATAGTCTCAATTCCGCGCGAAGAAAAATTGCGTGGCAGTCTTGAAACCGGATCGATGCCCGGACTCAAAATGGCCATGTCATATGCGGCTGAATCTTCATCAGCTGCAGCGCCGCAAATTACACGGACACCATGCGTCCGCAGATTGTCTATGATTGATTTGAGTAAATTTTTCTCCTCTGCGCTGTCCAGCACGCTGACCTGTGCGCCTTCTGATCTGAGCAGCAGCGCCGCGGCGCTGCCGCTCAAGCCTGCACCAACAACGGCGATATTTTGATTTTCGTAGCGTCCGTTCTTCATCTCAGTTTGAGCGTCGCCAAACCAAGCAACGCGAAGATGATCGATAGAATCCAGAACCGAACGATGACGGTACTTTCTTTCCAGCCAGTCAGCTCGAAATGATGGTGAAGCGGAGACATGGCGAAAAATCGCTTGCCCGTTAGTTTGAAACTCAACACTTGCAAAATGACCGAGACGGCCTCGATCACGAAAACGCCGCCGACGACGACCAAAAGCAGCTCCTGCTTACAACAAATGGCGACCACGCCTAACATGCCGCCGATCGCCAGTGATCCCGTGTCCCCCATGAAAACTTTGGCTGGATAGCAATTAAACCACAGAAAACCGAGACCCGCGCCGATGAGCGCCGAGCAGACAACTGTCAGTTCGCCAGCAAACGGGTAAAATGGGACTTGTAAGTATTCCGCGATCCGGAAATTGCCAGCCGCGTAAGAAAGCAACGCATATGCAAATGCCACCGTGATGGTGCAACCGGCCGCCAATCCATCCAACCCGTCGGTGAGGTTCACCGCGTTCGACGAACCGACAATGACGAGCGCAAAAAACACGAACGTGAACCAGCTCATGTTCGCAATCACGGGCGCCTTTACAAACGGCACGTACAGAGCGCGTGCCTGCACTTCCAGCAGCGGATTGGTGAGGAAAACGCCAGCGACGATCGCCGCAAGAACGATCTGACAAACCAGTTTGATTCGGCCACTAATGCCGTCGGACTTTTTCTTTGTCACCTTGAGGTAATCATCGGCAAAGCCAAGCCCCCCGAGATAGACCATGCTGAACAGAGCCAGCCAAACGAATTGGTTGTCGAGGCGAGCCCACATAACACTCGCCACGAAAACGGCTCCGATAACCAGCACGCCTCCCATGGTAGGTGTGCCCTGCTTAACGCCATGCAGCTCTGCGAGACGGTGAACTTCTGCCGCTCCGCGAATCGGTTGTCCCAGCTTCAGTGCGACCAGGATTCGAATGATAAAATTGCCGAACATTAATGTGCCTACGAAAGCCGTTACCGCCGCCGCAATGGCTCGGAAGGTGACATAAAGGAAAACGTTAAACCCAATGAAATGATCACTTAGGCGATGGAGGTAGTACATCATGGGGAGGTAACGAATGAAGAATGACGAAGTGCGAAATGCTCGATGACTTCCTCCGTTCGCGAGGCGCGGCTTCCTTTGATCAGTATAAGATCGCCGGGCGCGGCGATCTCGTTCAACAATTCTGCGGCTTCCGATGTCGAGTTTACAACGGTAGTCTTTTGTAAGCCGGCGCGTTTTGCGCCTTCAGCAATCGCGGTTGCGGCGTTGCCGATCACTATCAACTGATCGATCTTTAGCGCGGCTGCAGTCTCGCCCACCTCGTGATGCCCGCGTTCCGATTCGTCGCCCAATTCGTGCATTTCGCCAAGGATTGCGATCCGTTTTCCATCGGCGTCCAGTTCAACCAGTGTGCGCAATGCTGCTTTCATCGAATCGGGATTTGCGTTGTAGCTGTCGTCGAGGAATTGCACGCCGCCCAGATCCTTGATTTGCAAACGGGCTTTAGTGAGTGGCGCAGCAACGAGACCGGCGGCGCAATCCTCTAATGAGAGGCCAAACGCGCGACCAGCGGCGACGGCCAGCAGCGCGTTCTGCACCATGTGCAAACCAGGCACCGGCAACTGGGCGCGGCAGCGATGGGCGCCCTCGAGAATCGTGAAGTCTGTTCCCGTTCCGCTCTGGCTTATTTCGCCGGCGCGGATATTTCCCGCGGTAGTACCGGCCAAAATCATTTTCCCCTGTGCCCGAGCCGCGATGCTCCTGGTAAACGGATCGTCCGCATTCAAGATCACTGTTCCGCGCGCGCCCACCGCCTCTGCAAGCGCTCCTTTCTCCTCGGCAATCTTTTCGCGCGAACCCATGAACTCGATGTGCGCCACACCAATATTTGTGATGATGGCCACATCGGGCACTGCCAGTTTTGCCAAGGCCGCAATTTCGCCGGGATGATTCATGCCGATCTCCCAGACACCGACTTCGTCTCCCGAAGTGGCCTGCAACATTGTTCGGGGCAGTCCGACGTGATTATTGAAATTTCCCTCTGTCTTCGTCACTCGAAAACGACGAGCCAGCACTGCGGCGGTGAAGTCCTTCGTGCTCGTCTTGCCATTGCTTCCGGTAATCGCCACTACATCTAGTTTGAGTGATTTCCGGTAGTTGGCCGCCAGCTCCTGATACGCCTGCAAAGTGTCATTCGTACGAACCAGCGCGAAGTTTTTCGGAATTTTCCCGTTCCAGGCGGACTCAACGATTGCGCCCGCCGCGCGGGATTGTGCGGCAGACTCCACGAAATTGTGGCCATCGAAATTTTCACCCCGCAATGCGACGAACAATTCGCCTGGCTTAAGTGTGCGTGAATCGGTGGTGACTTTCTCGATGGTGACAGTTTCATCGCCGGACGAAATCGAGCCGCCGGCAAATCGCGCGATTTCAGAGAGTGGCAGCGGATCCATAGTGCAGGGAGCTGGGAACGCGTGCGCCTCGGGATTCTCGCCATGCGTGCCTCGGCCAATTGAAAAACAGAATCATGATGACAAGAACTCAACGGGATGGTTTTCAATCGCGCGTCGCGCGATTTGGATATCGTCGAACGGGATCGTGTAATCGCCGAACTCCTGATAATTCTCGTGTCCCTTGCCCGCGATTAATACAATGTCTCGCGGTCGCGCGAGTGCAACGGCGCGGTCGATCGCCTGGGTGCGATCAACCATTTTTTCATACCGATTCGAGCGGAAACCTTTTTCGATCTCGGCGACGATTGCGTTTGGATCTTCCTTGCGCGGATTGTCAGAAGTGATGATGGAGTAGTCAGCGAGGCGATCTGCAATCTCCGCCATCAACGGGCGCTTTTGCCGGTCGCGATCGCCACCACAACCAAAAACGGCAATCAAACGCTGCGGCTCGAGTTCCCGAAGAGTTTTCAGAACGTTGGCGAGCGCGTCGGGCGAATGCGCGTAATCGACGAATACCTGGAATTGCCGCTTCGCTGGAACTAATTCCAAACGTCCCGGGACCTGGGGTGCCTTGGCAAGGCTAAACACTGCGTTTCTTAGGTTAATTCCAAACGCGTCGGCCGCGGTTAGCGCAGCGAGCGAATTTGTCACGTTAAACCGTCCAATTAACGGGAGACGAACCAGATAACTCTTGCCATGGGCGTCGAGCTGATAGCACGTGCCGCTAAACTCAGCGCGATAATTTGAAGCCCGAAAATCTGCGCGCGCACCCATACCGTAAGTGACAACCGCCACCCGCTTATCGATCTTGTCGAGCAGTTGCTGGCCATAGCGGTCATCGATGTTTACAATTGCAACAGGTTTGCGTTTTCTTTTCTGGTCGGCGAGCCCTGTGAACAGCTTTAGCTTGGCGTCGAAGTAGTTTTCCATTGTTCCGTGAAAATCGAGATGGTCTTGGGTAAGATTTGTAAAAACGGCAACGTTCCATTCCAGGCCGCGCGTGCGATTCTGCGCAAGCGCGTGGGATGAGACTTCCATTGCGGCCGCCTTACAACCCGCACCGGCGATCTGCGCCAGCAACTCTTGCAAATCCAACGACTCCGGCGTCGTGCGGATGGCTGGCAGAAGCCGCTCCCCAATCTCGTAGCGCACCGTTCCGATTAATCCACACCGCAAACCGGCACTTTCGCAGATATGTTTGATAAGAAACGTCGTGGTGGTTTTGCCATTCGTGCCCGTGACTGCCGCCAGTTTCAATTTGCGTGCCGGGTGTCCGTAAAAAGTCGCTGAAAAATCAGCAAGCGCAGTACGCGTATCCTCAACGACGAGACAGGTAATGCGCGGGTCTTTTTCCTCGCGTTCAGCAACGATCACCGATGCGCCTTTACTGATAGCTTGGCCGACGAATTGGTGTCCATCGGCTTTCTCACCACGTAATGCAACGAACAAGGTGTTCCTTTGCACTCGCCGCGAGTCATACGCGATGTTTTCCACCGGGCGATCAAGTGGCCCGATGACTTGGCGAACTGGAGTCGCGGCGAGGAGAGTCTTGAGCTGCATGAGGCTTTAACATTCCCAAACGAGGCATTCAATGGTGCGAAGCATTGGTTAAGGCGACTCGTTCCGCCGACACAGTCTTGTGGACTCGCTCGGTCGGCAGTTTTTTTTCCACTCGCTCCACGGGAATCGCTTTGCGAATCTCCTCATGCGGCTCAAGATCAAGATAGCGGGCAGCTTTCTCGGCGAGCCGGGCAAAGATCGGTCCCGCGACGAGCCCGCCGTAGTTCAACTCAGGTTTGCTTGTGTGTGCATCATCGAGCACCACCAGACCTACAAATTCCGGATGCTCGGCGGGAAGATATCCGGCGAAAGAAACGACGTACTTTCCCTCTTCATACCCACCCCTTGGATTAACCTTCTGTGCAGTTCCTGTTTTTCCAGCAATGGTGAAACCTGGCACGGCTGCGGCAGCAGCGGTCCCGGCATCGCTTACCACGCCTCGAAGCGCATCACCGATTTCTCTGGCCGTTTCAGGAGAAATGACCTGACGCAACACCATTGGAGAAAGTGAACTAATGGTTTTGCCATCGGCTGCTGTAACTGATTTCACGATGCGTGGCATGATTAGTTTGCCGCCGTTGGCAATCGTGGCCATCGCGACTGTCATTTGCAAAGGCGTCACCCCAATCTCGTGCCCCATCGGAATACGGGTGATGGAAATTTTGCTCCAGGATTGAGGAGGCCGAATGAGCCCGTTTATCTCGCCGGGCAGCTCAATTCCCGTGCGCTCGCCAAATCCAAAGCGTCGGATGTACTCGTAGAACTTTTGGTCCCCTACACTGAGCGCGAGTTTTGCCGCGCCAATATTGCTCGATTTAATGAGAATGTCGCGCACAGTAAGATTTCCAAACGCGCGATGGTCGTGCAATGCGGCGCCGCCGAAGTTCCAGAGACCGTTCTCACAAAAGATGCTCGAGTCAGGCCGCATCTTGCGCTCATTGAGGGCAGAGGCGGCCGCTACGATCTTGAAAGTCGAGCCCGGCTCCATCATGTCTATGATGGCGCGGTTTTTCATTTGATCTGGTTTGGCCTCCGAGCGCAGGTTCAAATCAAAATGCGGGCGATTGGCCATCGCCAGAATTTCTCCCGTCTGCGGCCGCATCAGAATGATCGTGGCCTTTTGAGGCGAATATTGCTGCATTGCGGCGTCGATTTCGTTCTCGACGATGTTTTGCAAACCAAGATCGACGGTCAGATGGATCTGGTAGCCGTCGCGAGGAGCGCGCTCCTGTCCTCGGTAAGGTACGATCTCCTGGCCCGCCCGGTTATGTTCGATGAAACGATAGCCGTCCTGTCCGTGAAGATACTCATCCATCGAGGCTTCCACGCCTTGGATGCCGTGATGATCGAAGTCGGTAAATCCAATCACATGGCAAAGCATCGAGCCATTCGGGTAAATCCGCGTGGCGTCGTGCTCGAAATAAATTCCGTGTAGATTGCCGGCACGAAGTTTCTCACGAAGTGCGGTTGCAGTGTGCGCCGGCACGTCACGCTTGATGACGATGTAACGGCGCCCGCTGTTTAGTTTTTCCGCAAGCTCTCCAGACGGGATGCGAAGTTCGCCGCTTACGAGGTCAATGGTCCCTTCTGTGCTGTTAAGATGCGTAGCGTCGGCGACTACCGTTTCCACAGGAATGTTGTGCGCGAGGACTTCCTTATTCGCGTCGAGAATCATGCCCCGCTCTGCATAAATGATTTGCTTGTAGACATGCTTTTCGGCAGCAAGACCGGCATATTCGTCGTGCTTGATTGCCTGCAGATAAATCAAACGAAATGAAAAGATGCTGAAGAGCCCGATAAAAGCTGCGCACACCAACATGCAACGGCTTCGGCTGTTTGGATTCATCTTGCGCCGGACGGATTAGCTACGGGCTGGATCGTGTCTTCGTCGGGTGACCGGGGAGGAATGGTCAGCCGGACGATGTTTGCCTCCGAAATCGGGATCATTTTCAGGTAGCCTTCTTTCAATCGGCGTTGCAACGCCGAGCGCGAGGTCAAAGCCTCGATCTGCGCTCTGGTATAATCGTTTTGAGTGCGCAGACTGATAAGCTCGTTCTCGGCTGCCTTTTTGCGTTCTCCGAGATGATAAAGTTGCAGCGTCAAATAAACGTAGCTCAATCCGGCCAGCGCCAGAAATGCAGTCATCACGATCCAGCGCGCAAGCGAGGCCGCATTTACCGTATTACAGTTTCTTCGACGTGAACGGTTCATGTATCTTCTCGGCCACGCGCAGCTTTGCGCTTCGCGAGCGGGGATTCGCGCGTTGCTCTTCATCAGCCGGTTCCACCGGTTTCGATGTAACTAATTTGAGGTCGTGATCGGGATTGCGCCGCGGCTCTGGCCACTCCGGCTTGTCGAGCCAGGCCCGGCTATGGTCGCGAAAAAAATTCTTCACGATTCGATCCTCTAGTGAGTGAAAAGTGATCACTCCGATGCGTGCACCGGGCGCAAGTCGCGCAGTTAAAACGCGTAAGCCGTCTTCGAGAGCGTGAAGCTCGTCATTTACTTCGATCCGCAACGCTTGAAAAATCTGAGTGGCTGGATGCTGCCGCCCGTGCCGCCCGACCAACTTTTCGATTGCCCGCACCAGCGGCAGAGTTTCACGAAACGGCGAAGTCTTACGCATCTTGACGATCAAGCTCGCGATTCTGCGTGCGGCCGGTTCCTCACCCAGTTCACGAAAAAGTCGGGTCAATTCTTCTTCGCTGTATTCATTTACGATAGTGGCGGCAGTCAGCTGCGTTTGCGGATCCATGCGCATGTCGAGGGGACCGTTTCTAACGAAGCTGAAACCGCGCGCCGCATTCTCGAGTTGGCGCGAAGAAACCCCAAGATCAAGGAGCGCGCCGTCTATGGTGCGAATGCCAAGCTCGTCAAGGACAGAGGCTGCGTGCCGGAAATTCGCCTGCCGCACGATGATGCGGCGGCCAAGACGCGCGAGTCGCTTGCTCACATGCTGCACCGCATCAGGATCCTGATCGAGAGCCAGAACATCGGCGCCCGTTTCCAAAAGGGCTTCTGTGTGCCCACCACCGCCGCATGTTCCATCTACGATCAGGGAACCTGATTTCGGATTAAGTAACCTGAGTACTTCTCTCTGCAAGACTGGGCGGTGATACACAAAATCCTCCATGGCGTGCGGCTCCTCTTCGGCGATTCCCGCTTCCGCGGCAGCGCCGGCAGGCCGCTCCAACCAAACTGTACGCATAGCATTTTGATGAAACATCCGCTTATAAGCCAATTACACTTGCCACGTGCTGGTACGTGGGCGTTTCCTCGTCGTGCGCCCGTTTCCAACGCTGCAAATTCCAAATCTCGAAGCGACCCTGGCCGCCCACTAGAGCAACTTCACCCTTCAGTCCGAGCTTCCGACAAAGATCTTCCGGCAGTACCAGGCGGCCTTGCCGGTCTGCGCCCGCGTGCTGAGCGCGAGAATGCAATTGGCGCAAGAACACACGGCGATCACGGGCTGAAACGGTTTGATTTGTTTCCGCGGCCAAGCCCATTTTCGCGAACTCCTTCGGCGACATGACGAGGAGAAACTGATGCGTTGCCTCGGGTAAAAGAATGAACTCTTCGGGACCATCGTGTCGCCAACGAGAGGGGATCGTGATCCGATTCTTGTCATCGATTGAATGCCGGAACTCGCCGGCATAGAAGCGTTCGGGTTGGGAATCGGCGTCCATTGGTCGAGTGGAGCAATCATCCATTCTGCCCCACTTGACACCACTTTTAACCACCTGTGCAATGGATGGTCAATAAAAATCTTTCAGTATATTGCCACCCAGCCGCCTTCCCCGTAAGCTCCTCAGGTCATGAAATTTTTCCCGCTCGGGCTGGCAGTCCCTTGCGCTTTTCTGGTTTGCGGCGACACGGTCGGATTTGGCCAGTCCCCACAGCAAGCTCCTGGGGACGCCGTGCGGGTCACTATGTCGATGCATCCGGACGGCTCGCGGACTGTTTACAATTTCGATAATGCACAGCATAAAGCGGTGGCTACGACAACCGGTCAGGATGGCAAAGTCCGGGAGACAATCCGGTATGTACTAGATGACGCAGGGCGGTTTTCCAGCGCAGAAGTTGCCGGTCCTGACGGCCGCGTTCGGCTCAAGAGTCGGTACAAGTACAACGATGCTGGCCGGATACTCGAAGAGGCTCAAAGTTCACCCGACGGCACTCTTCAGCACAAGATCGTTTACAGCTACGACTCATCCGGGAAGCAGACTGGTTATTCCGTATTTGATGCGTCGGGAAAACTAGTTGGCGGTGAGCGCGCGACTGGGAGCCGTCCGTCGCCCTCTCCAAAACCGCACGAGAGAACTCGGCGATAATTTCTATTTGCAGATAACCGGCGCTAAAGCTTCATCGTTGGCACGCACTGGCTCCAGAGTCGCATTCGGTAGGTTGGCTTGCCACAGTTACGAAAGAGCGCTAGAAAGACCGACGTGATTGATTACATCCAAAAGGGCGGATTGTTGATGTGGCCAATTCTGGGCTGTAGCATCATCGCGATTGCGGTCTTTGCCGAACGCCTCTTCTACTTTCACCGTGCCACGATTCATGTGGGCGAGTTCTTGAAGGGATTGTCGAACCTGATTCGTCGGCGCAATTTCGCTGAGGCACTTCATGAATCGGCGGGAACACCCGGCCCGGTGGCGCGGGTGGTTCATGCAGCGATTATCCGGCACGATGCGCCGCGGGCTGAATTGCGCGATATCGTACAAGAAGCCGCCCAACTTGAAGTGCCAAAGTTGGAGCGGTTCCTTCCTGTGTTGGCTACCATCGCGTTTCTGACGCCGTTGCTCGGATTGTTAGGGACAGTGGCAGGAATGATCGATTCCTTCGGAACGATTGCCTCAAGTGGAGGCTATGCGACAGTGACTGAGCTTTCCAGCGGTGTTTATAAGAGTTTGCTAACCACCGCAGCAGGGCTCGTCGTAGCGACACCTACTTTTGTTGCGTATAGCTATCTCTCTTCGCGCGTGAACACGATGCTTCATGATATGGAGCGTGCGGGAATTGAAATCGTCCACATGCTAACCGAAAGTCGCCCGATCCATGGCATTATCAGCTTTCAGCAACCGGGTGAGACGGCGCGCGAAATGGAAGCACGCCAGGATCGATGAAAATGACGAAACCCAAATGACGAGCCTCGAACAGAGGTGAAGGCTGCCATCCGTTGTTCGTCATCGTCCATTCTTTATTCGGATTTCGTCGTTGATAATCGTTGGCGGTTAATAACCCTTTTGCGCCCGCATGAAACTCGCCCGAACAACGACCTATAATTTCGGCTGGGTTGTACTTGTCGCGCTCGTGGACATCACCTTTCTGCTGGTTTTTTTTCTGTTGCTTAGTTCGAATTTCATTTTGCAACAAGGCATCTCGATTTCGATGCCGTTCTCGCGCTTTACGCTTGGTCCGCAAACTACCCACCAAATTATCAGCATCAGCGGCGGCGCGGTTCCGGCCATTTATTTCCAGGATCAAAGAGTCACCATCGAACAACTGGGGCCATTACTGGATGCAGCCAAGCGCAAGGAGCAATCCATCATCATCAAGGCGGATCGTTCTACTTCTTACGAAACGGTTGCCGAGGTGGTAAATGCTGCGCTGGAACATGGCATCACTTCCGTAGGGCTGGCTGCGAGTCCGCCGCGATGAACAGCGTCATCTCCGAGAGCGCGGCCGAACCGCTAATTTTTAGCTGGGAATCGTCTGGCGGCGAAAAATTGGCAATCACAATTTTTCTCGCGTTTTCTTTCGCGGCTCACGCTCTCTGCTTTTACATTTTTCAAATCGTCTATCCTCCCATGATCGCGCTTTTGCCGCCGCCAGCTCGCGTCACGTTGATCACGTCGGCCTCTGAAGAAGGTCGGACGCTGCTTCGTTGGATCGATTCGGAAGATCCTGCGCTCGCTTTTACGACTCGCCGTCCACCCGAAACAAGCCTCCATGCGCTGCCCAAGGCTGAGCATGTCCCGTCTTATTTCGCGGTGCAGCCGACATTGACGAACATTCCACCGTTGGAACGTGACCTGCGCATCCCGAGTTGCCACCCACCCGGCGCGGTACGGCTTGTTCGTCAGAAAACGACGCCCGCTATGGGTGTCTTCAAAACTGCGGTCTCCTTTTCAATGGAGTTCGACGCTTTGGGCGCTCCAGCGCTGCCACAAGCGAATTTTGCCGCTTCCACTGAGGAGACGCCCCAAACTATTCGCTTTCGAGTGGGCGTGAACGAGCTCGGCGAAATCCGATACTGTTTCCCGGTAAATTCGTCAGGCGATCCGTCCCTGGACGAGCAAGCCCACTTGTACGTGGCGCGTTGCCGTTTCCCCAAAAACACCGTCAACTCTGGTAAAGCCGATTCGTTGTTGGTCTGGGGAATCGCGACAATTGAGTGGGGAAATGACATCGCTCGCCCACAGACACAATCGGGAGCCACTCTCACCCCGTGATTCGCGTCAGTCTTGCGACTCTCGTTACGATTTATTTGCTGCTTTTTCTTGCGGCGGTTTTTCTCTTCTGGATAGTTGGAGAATGCAATCGCCGGCGGCGAGAGCGACGGGCTCTGCAACACCGGTTGCGTTGCGTGATTTGCGCGTTCGAATTTGAGGATCGAACCGACGCGCTGCTTCCGCGGTGCCCGCACTGCGGAAGTCTAAACGAACGATTCAAGATGGAACGGATTTAATATGGGAATGTGGATAGGCCGGAACCGCAAGGCCCGTGTCACCTATGGGTTTGATGAAATCGCGCTTGTACCCGGGCGCGTAACGATCAATCCCAACGAAGTTGACATCAAGTTCCGTTTACCGCGCAAAGACGCAGATCCACTTGAGTTGAAGATTCCCATTCTCGCCAGCGCGATGGATGGAGTGGTCGATGTGCGTTTCGCGATCGCCATGAACAAACTCGGCGGGCTGGCCGTTCTGAATCTTGAAGGAGTGCAAACGCGGTACAAAAACCCGCAGGAAGTGCTGGAAAAAATCGTCCAAGCTGACAAGTCCGACATCACTGCCCTGCTGCAACGGATCTACCAGGAACCCATCCAGGAGGATCTAATCGCGGCGCGTGTGCGCCAGATTAAAGATGGCGGCGTATTGGCTGCCGTAAGTTCCATTCCTCAGCGTGCGGCTGAGTTTGGCAAGATCGCGCAAGATGCTGGCGCTGATGTTTTCGTGGTGCAAAGCACCGTTTCCACCGTACGACATATTTCGTCGGAGTATAAGTCGCTCGATCTGGAAAAATTTTGCCGCGAAATGCGCATTCCAGTAATCGTCGGAAACACTGTCGGCTACGACGTGACCTTCGAGATCATGGAATGCGGGCCCGCTGCGGTTTTGGTTGGCGTGGGGCCTGGAGCGGCTTGCACTTCGCGTGGCGTGCTTGGACTCGGTGTTCCCCAGGTCACCGCGACGGTTGATTGCGCGGCGGCGCGCGACGCTTACTTCAAAAAAAGCTATCGTTATGTGCCGATCATCACTGATGGCGGGATGAGCAGGGGCGGCGACGTTTGCAAGGCCCTGGCCTGCGGCGCAGACGCCGTAATGGTGGGCAGCGCCTTCGCCAAAGCGCAAGAAGCGCCTGGGCGCGGCTACCATTGGGGCATGGCCACTCCACATGCAAATCTTCCGCGAGGAACCCGTATCAGAGTGGGCTCTACCGGGTCGCTCAAACAAATTCTGTTTGGTCCGGCGGAGGTTGACGATGGCAGTCAAAATCTGGTCGGCGCGATCACTACCTGCATGGGTAACGTCGGAGCGCGCAATATCGCCGAGTTTCAGCAAACAGAGATTATCATTGCGCCTTCCATCAAGACCGAAGGCAAACTCTTCCAAACGGTCCAAAGCGTCGGAATGGGAACGAGCTAAGGCCGCTCAGTGATTTAGCGATTTAACGATTGACCTTGCGCTACATCGTTGAACCGTTCCACGCTTGAGTCGCTAAATCACTAAATCGTTAAATCGCTTAATGAATTCCGATCGCAGAGTTGTTATCACTGGTCTCGGTGCCATTACGCCGCTTGGCAATGACGTCGAAACGTTTTGGTCCAATCTGAAGAAAGGGGTCAGCGGCATCCGGGCAATCGACGCGTTCGATACCGCCGCATACGATTGCCGCATCGGTGGGCAAGTCCGCGGCTTCGATCCGAAACCATTCTTCAAAAATCCGAAGGACCTCCGCCGCACCGATCGATTCACGCAGTTGGCGATGGCAGCAGCAAAAATGGCGCTCGATGACAGCGGGATTGACACGGAAAAGCTGGATCGCCGAGACCGTTTTGGCGTGATCGTTAGTACCGGAATCGGCGGGCTAAAAACGCTCCAGGATCAATTGACGATCCTGCTGACGAAAGGACCGACGCGAAATTCACCGTTCACGATCCCGATGCTCATCAGCAACATGGCCAGCGGCGTTATCTCAATGGAGTTCAATCTACGCGGACCTAATTTCTGTATCGTCACCGCCTGCGCGACCTCGAATAACGCCATCGGTGAATCCTGGCGAATTATCAAATTTGGCGACGCCGATATCTTCCTCGCAGGTGGCTCTGAGGCGGGCATCGTCGAGATCGGCCTTGCGGGATTCGGAGCGATGAAAGCGCTCAGCACCCGCAACGACGAACCCGATCGCGCGTCCCGGCCGTTCGATCGTGACCGCGACGGTTTTGTGATAAGCGAGGGCGCAGGAGTTGTGGTGGTGGAGGAATTGGAGCACGCGAAGGCGCGGGGCGCGAAGATCTACTGTGAAATCACAGGATACGGCATGTCTGCCGACGCCTACCATATGACGGCGCCACCACCGGATGGCGAAGGCGCAGCGCGCGCCATGAAACTCGCGCTCGAACACGCCCGCCTATCGCCGGAACAGGTCGATTACATTAATGCACATGCGACGTCGACCGATATTGGCGACATTTGCGAGACCCGCGCGATCAAACAAGTGTTCGGAGACTACGCTTATAAGGTTGCCATCAGTTCCACGAAATCGATGACTGGGCACCTTCTAGGCGGCGCTGGCGGAGTAGAAATGGCCGCGTGCGCGCTTGCCATTCGAGATTCCGTAATTCCTCCAACAATCAATTTAGAAAATCCGGGAAAAGAATGCGACTTGGATTACACGCCCAACGTTGCCCGCGAAAGAAAAGTGCGCGTCGCTTTAAATAACTCCTTCGGTTTCGGCGGCCACAACGCGACTCTGGTCGCCAGCGCGTTTGAACAATAGCGCGGGCGCCTTTGACTATTCGGCGGTCCGCGGTCACTATTTAAATCGCGAACGCTTTTGGCGTCGCTACATCACACGCGGGCATAGCTTAATGGTAAAGTTCCAGCCTTCCAAGCTGGCTATGCGGGTTCGATTCCCGTTGCCCGCTCATTTCATAGGTAAATCGGCCAATGTTGATGGCTGTAGTGATAACATGCATGCGGGAAAGTCATAACACGTCCACCGAAACCACCTGTTTCCGCCAAGAACTAAAATCCGAAAAATGTCTTGCGGTCTGCCTTTTTTTATCTGTGCGGTTCGCGCGTTTTGACACCCGACATGTGCGCATGGGCCAGGGTGGAATAGCCGTCGGCCAGTCTTCCAAGCTGTGACCCGCTTTTAACCTTTCGAGCAAAATTTTTGGCCGAAAAGTAAAGAATCTTGGCTCTAACGGCTCTGACGTGGGAAAATCGCTCGCTGACTAGCCTTATGACACCATCAGGCATCCGCTCGCCTCTCGAATTTCGCATTTTCCATCTTAATGGCATTGCGCTACACGTCGTTCTTGCCGGGCCTGCAACCGGTAAGCCCTTAGTATTTCTCCACGGTTTTCCCGAGTTCTGGTTCGCCTGGCGTCTCCAAATTGATCACTTCGTCTCTTCCGGATATCGCGTAATCATACCAGACCAACGAGGTTACAACTTAAGTGACAAACCTGCAGGCATTGCTAGCTATTCCATTGACCTGCTCGCTAAAGATGTGGTCGGCGTTTTGGATACCGTGACGGATTCAAAAGCGTTCGTCGTCGGGCACGACTGGGGAGCTGGTGTTACCTGGTACCTGGCTGCCCGATATTCGGAAAGGGTTAGCCGCACCGCGATGTTGAGCGTCCCCCATCCCCGCATTTTCATAAAAAACCTCATCACAAACCCGGCGCAGCTGCGGAGGAGCTGGTATTTATTCTTTTTTCAGCTTCCTTGGCTACCCGAACGCACCCTGCGAAGGCGAGACTGGGCGCTGCTAGTTCGGGTGCTCCGGAATACTTCACCTCCTGGAGTTTTTTCTGATCTTGATCTCGAGCAGTATAAGACGTCGTGGGCCAGGAAGGACGCGCTGACAGCTATGCTTAACTGGTATCGAGCGGCGCTATGGCGGCCGTCGAAATTCGCGTTGGATTCCAAAGCTTCGCGAGTGAAAGTGCCAGCCCTCTTGATTTGGGGAAAAAACGACCAGTTTGTGGATGCAGCAATGGCCAAAGAAAGTCTTCAGTACTGTGATGATGGACACCTTGAGATGTTTGAGACTGCGACCCATTGGGTCCAACACGAAAAACCCGCACAGGTTAATACCTTGCTATCCCAATTCTTTGCCTAACTAGGAAGTGGTGGCTAGCTTTTACAGTATGATTAGTTTCGCACAGCGGCATAAGATTCGAGAAGGGAACGGAAATGTGGTTTGAGCTTATTCTTGCCGCCGTGCTTGTTATTTTGTACTTGGGCTTCTTGGGCTGGCATTCCCAAGGAGGGGGCAAGCTCACTCAAGCGGAGATAGATCGATACGTAGCGATTATCGAAAAACTACCGCTGCCTGAGAAGGCGGTTCAGGCATTCATCGCTAATCTCCGCCCATGGGCGGAGGCCGACGATGGCAAGCCGGTCTATATGTTTAACCTCATCCATTTCTTCCCTACGCTGCAGCCATTTCCCGGCGCGCCGGATTTCAAGGGAACGCCCGAACAGGCCAACGCGCACTATGAAAAGAGCCTGATATGGCTCTGGCTGAGTCACGCGTCCTATCCGACGTTCATCGGAGTTCCCCAAGCCAAAAATCTGATCAACATTCAGCCGGAAAGAACCTGGGGAAATATGACTGTCGTGCGCTATCCTAGCCGGCGCACGTTTTTGAAACTGATTTCCCACCCCACGTACGCGCCCCTTGCCCCTTACAAGTTCATAGCCGTTGATCTTGATTTAGTGCCGGTCTCGGGCGGCATGATCGTCCCCGACCTTCGCTGGTTGATAGGCGGCGGATTTATCATCGTTTTCTTACTGGTCGAGTGGGTACGCCCCGCCCTGTTCGGGTGACCCACGAGGCTTTCTGATCCGGAACGGCGATTTACCGCGTGGGTCTTCGTGAATACTTGCCGTCAGTCTTCGGTCATAAATATGTCATAACAAGCATGTCTCCTGGCGTTTGTTTACCGCCGTGTCGCGGCGTTGCCGGAGGATGGAGATAAAGATGCGGGTTCGATTCCCGTTGGCCCGCTATTGATCCGGAGCGATCAATTCCCGGTGTCGCCAGGCATAGGCGACGCCCGAGTAAAGCGTTAAAGCCACGGTGATCCAGACTAGAATTGGGCCTGCCTGATTCCACGCGCGCAGCCACCATACCGATTCTTCATTGGCGAATCGCAGTTCGCTTGCTGAAAACAGACCTAGAAAAAAAAGCACCGTGATGACTTGCCACGAGGTCTTCTGTTTACCCAGACTTTCCGCTGGAAGGATCCGCCCTTTGGCGCTGGCCATCAGACGCAATCCGGTGATCAAAAAATCTCGCGCCACGACCGTCGTTGCTGCCCACGCTGGCACTGCCTTGAGAGGCACTAGTGAAATGAACGCCGCAGCCAGCATTATCTTGTCCACGAGGGGATCCATCAGTTTGCCAAAGTTAGTGATTATTCCGTATCGCCGGGCGATTTCTCCATCGATGAAATCCGTGAGGCCCGCGATCAGAAAAATGACAAGCGCAGTGGTGCGCGCATACTGCCAGGAAGAGTTGAGCGATACTACAAAAAGAACTGTAAGCCCGAGCCGGCTTAAGGTAATTCGATTTGCCCAATTCATACTCTAGCCGCCTCGCTGCCTGCCACGCCGTAGCTGCGCGAAGGCGGGTGCGAAGCGCGGCGAAGATTATCCACTTTAAGTTTTGGTCGTTTCCAAATCGGAACTTTTTTCTTCAACTCATCCACTATCCATTGAGTGGCTCGGAATGCTTCGCTGCGGTGCGGAGTTGCCACTCGCAGAAAAAGCGATGGTTCCCCAACGGCGATAAATCCGACTCGGTGATGAATGATAACAAGCTGAAGTGGAAATTTCTCCGCGGCCTGCCCGGCAATTTGTCTCAGCTGATGTTCGGCCATTTCACGATGTGCTTCATATTGAATCCCGTCGATTTCGCGTCCATCTTCAAGTCTCCGCACCACTCCCCAAAAGTCGTTTATCGCTCCTGCGTGGCCACAGTGGGTTTTCGGCGGCGTATCAAGCGACGCTTCAGTCACTAAAACTTCACAAACGGCATTTGCCATGGGTTCAAAGTGCTCGTTAAAGTGTTGGATTGGCTTACAAACCATCTCACAAATTGTCATTCTGAGCGAAGCGAAGAATCTTTGATTATTACTGATCGGTTCCTCACAGCAATAGACTGAGATATTTAGCTTCGCTCAACATGATAGCGGCATTCGAAATGGAGACTAAATTAGCGAGAAAGGAATTACCAGAATGACAACGAATCAATGTGATATTGGCATGATCGGTTTGGGTGTGATGGGCGAAAATCTCGTACTCAACATGGAATCAAAGGGATTTTCCGTCGCTGTATTCAATCGCACAACGGAAGTTACCGAGAAATTCGCTGCCGGTCGCGCCCAAGGGAAAAACATTCAGCCAACCCGCACGATTGAGGAGTTTGTCGGAGCGCTAAAGAAGCCGCGCATAGCAATGATGATGGTGAAGGCTGGACCTCCGGTGGACGCGGTGATCAATGAGCTCGTCCCGCTGCTCGAAAAGGGCGATATCATCATCGATGGTGGAAATTCGCTTTTCACCGACACGCAGAGGCGGGAAAAGGAATTAGAAGCGAGAGGAATTCATTTCGTCGGCATGGGCGTGTCTGGTGGGGAGGAAGGCGCGTTAAAGGGTCCTTCTCTCATGCCCGGCGGATCGCGCGAGTCATGGGAAATTATCGCGCCGATTTTCCGCAAGATCGCCGCGCAAGTGGATGGCGAACCGTGTTGCCGATACATGGGGCCAGATGGCGCCGGTCACTACGTCAAGATGGTCCACAACGGCATTGAGTACGGCGATATTCAATTGATCTGCGAAGCCTACGCCATTCTTAAAAACGTGCTCGGAATGGACGCTGCCCAACTTGCCGATACGTTTGCTGAATGGAATAAGGGCGAGCTGGAAAGTTATCTCATCGAAATCACTTCCGTGATTTTCCGAAAAATTGATCCCGACACAGGCAAGCCACTCGTTGACATGATACTCGACAAAGCCGGGCAAAAAGGAACCGGCATCTGGACGCTTCAAGCTGCAATCCGGCAATCCGTCGTCATTTCAACGATTAACGCCGCCGTTGAAGCGCGCGTTATCTCCTCGCGAAAGGAAGAGCGTGTGGCTGCCTCGAAAATTTTGCCGCACCCGAGAGATCGACAGTTTAAAGGTAATCGCACCCGTCTAACTGACGCGGTGCGTGACGCGCTTTACGCGTCGAAAATTGTGTCTTACACGCAGGGAATGGAGCTTCTTCGTTCTGGAAGCACCGAATACCAATGGAATCTAAACCTGAGCGACATCGCCACCATCTGGCGAGGCGGTTGCATCATTCGCGCGAGATTTTTGAACCGAATCGTACAAGCATATCGGCGCGATGCCGCGCTGCACAATCTTTTGCTCGATCGGTATTTCACGAGAGCCATCAAGAAGGCGCAACCCAAGTGGCGTCTCGTGCTTGTGACAGCGATCAAACATGGCGTAGCGACGCCTGCCTTTTCTGCCTCGCTGGCGTACTTCGACAGTTATCGCACCGCTCGGCTTCCGGCAAACCTTCTGCAAGCGCAACGTGATTTCTTTGGCGCGCACACTTACGAGCGGATCGATAAACCGGGCACGTTTCACACCGACTGGGCCCAGGCCGAGGAAAAGCCGGCCGAAAAACTGGCCCAACCGAAAACGCCGGAGCCGCATCACGCGGGGGAATAGCGGTAGCGTGCGCTGTCCTCAGCGCAGACCCTTCCGCTGAGACAGCGGACACTACAGCAGGCAATTTTTTGTTATCTAAAATCGTGCGACTCGCTTCCGATGAGCTGTTCGTGCACGAGCGGTCTGATCTCCTGCGCTTTAATCAAAACGACATTGTCTGAATTCTGGACTTCGCCTTCGATGAGCAGAAAGGCTTCCTCTATGATGAGAAGGCGAAAACATTCAAACAGCTCCGGCTCGACAATTGCATTTGAAACGCCGGTTTCGTCTTCGAGACTGATAAAAACAAATCCTTTTGCTGTGCCGGGACGCTGGCGGCAAATCACGTTTCCTGCGATCTGAATGATCGAACCGTGTCGGGCCTTAACGAGATCGATCGCGCGCCAAATATGCGGCAAATTGCCGCGCAATAGTTTCATCGGGTGTGGCCCGGTAGTGAGATTCATCGTTTCATAATCGGCTTTCACGCGTTCGGGTAAGGTCATCGGCGCAAGCGGTGATCGCGAATTCTGGGGAGCACAGGCTGCTAGCCTGTTGCGTCCGGCAGCTTGCCGGACGCTCTGTGTCTTTGCACGCGTGGGGTGAAAACATGTTTGCGGCAAGCTGCCGCAAACTGCAGGCTGGCAGCCTGCGCTCCCCAGATCCAGCAAATCATCGTAGAGCGTTTCCTCCACGTGCCACATCGCGGCGCGGCGATGTTCGGCAAAACAATTCAGCGCGCCGAGTTCGGCCAGCCTCCGGAACTCATCTTTTGAAAGCGGTACCCGGCGTTTGAAATCATCGAGCGAATCGAATTGTCGATGTTTTCGTTCACGTTCGATTTGCTCGCCGTGCTCCTGGCGCAATCCGTTCACTACGCACAACCCGAGTCGAAACGTGTTGTCGTTCACAACGCTGCAACGCCAATCGGATTTCGTGACGCAGACCGGCTTAATCTTCAGCCCGTGTCGCTGCCCGTCTTTTACAATCGTCGCCGGCGTGTAAAAACCCATCGGCTGATTGTTCAACAAACTCGCATAAAATTCCGGGGCGCGATGCACTTTTAAATACGCGCTGCCGTAAGCGAGAATGGCGAAACTGATCGCGTGTGATTCGGGAAATCCGTAAAGCGCAAACGATGAGATGGACTGAATGATTTTTTCAATCTTGTCCGGTGCGACCCCTTTTCGCTCCATGGCTGCGCGCAATTTCACGCTCACTCTCCGCATGCGCTCCTCGGAGCGATGAAAACTCAGAGCGCGCCGCAGTTCTTCCGCCTCATTTCCGGAAAAATCAGCCATGACCATGGCGATCTTGAGCATCTGTTCCTGAAATAACGGCACACCAAGTGTGCGGTCGAGCACTGGCTTTAATCGGTCGTCAAAGTACGCGATTTCTTCGCGACCGGCCCGCCGATTTAAATAAGGATGCACCATGTCGCCTTGGATTGGTCCCGGGCGGATGATCGCCACTTCAATCACGACATCGTAAAAACATTCCGGTTTCATCCGCGGCAGTGTCGCCATTTGGGCGCGGCTTTCGATTTGAAAAACTCCGATCGTATCGGCGCGCTGCATGATCTCGAAGGTCGCCGGATCATCTTTCGGAATGTGAGCGAGATCGAGAGGCCGCCCGCGTTCGCGGCATAATTCAAACGCGTCCTGCATCACCGACATCATGCCGAGGCCTAACAAGTCCACTTTCACGATCCCGAGATCTTCGCAATCGTCCTTGTCCCATTGTGCCACGACTCGACCCGGCATTGAGGC
>DATASP010000255.1:0-4846 GCA_036269155.1 Candidatus Udaeobacter sp. | reverse complement strand
CCTGACGAATAATCCGAAGAAAGTTGTCGGCCTGGAGGGGTATGGCCTCGAAATGATCGAGCAAGTTCCGATTCGTACTGAGGCCAACCCGCATAACGAAAAATATCTCGAAACGAAAAAAACGAAGCTGGGGCACATGCTCTAGAGCCTTCGCGAATGACGAATGCCGAAGGAATCGCCATCTCGTCCGCCAATCGGCAAAGCCAAACGCACGTTCCGCATCGTTGCGAGCCGGTTTAATGACCAATACGTGCAGGGGCTTGTCGATCATGTCACCGAAGAGCTGCGGGTGCTTGCGCCGGAGGCGACTATTTCTGTGCATCGTGTGCCTGGCGCGTTCGAAATTCCTGTAGTCGTCCAGGAATTTGCGGCACAAAATAAAGCCGATGCGATCATTGCCTGTGGCGTGATTCTGCAGGGGGAAACAAATCATGCGCAAAATCTGAGCCGCTCCGTCACGGGCGCGCTTCAACGCATCGCGGTCGAGCATGGCGTCCCAGTAATCAACGTGGTGCTCAGTTTTGATAATGAAGATCAGGCACGTGCGCGCTGCCTTGAAAACCGCATCAACCGCGGCGCCGAAGCGGCGCGGGCAGCGGTAGAAATTGCCAATCTGATGTCGAATCTTCGCAAGGAATAATTTCTATGGGCAAACGAAGGAAAGCGAGAGAAGCGGCAGTTCAGTATCATTTCTGGCGCGACCTCCAACGCGGCGAAGCGCCGGAGAAGATTGATGAATTCTGGGAATTTTGCCCGGCTACGCCACGAGTCCGCGAATTCGCGCAGCCACTCATCGAAGGGATGGTGGCACACCTCCCGGAAATCGACGAACGCATTCGACGCTACTGCGAAAATTACGAATTTCGCCGTATCTCAGCGGTTGATCGCAATGTTCTCCGGCTGGCGATCTATGAGATGCTTTTCCGAGACGATATTCCGCCGGTTGTTTCAATCAACGAGGCCATCGAGCTGGCAAAGACTTTCGGTGGCGCTGAATCGGGTCGCTTCGTGAACGGCATCCTCGATCGGGTGCGCAAAGATCTGGATCGCCCCGCGCGAGAAGCGGTGAAGAAGGAACCGTGATTCGTTGAAGCGTTAAGCGGCATTGTCATTCTGATCCCGCAGCCGCGGGAGAAGAATCTCTGGTTATTTCTCTCGTCAGCCCGTGAAAATTGTAATCAGAGATGTTTCACTTAGCTCATCATGACAGGATAAGCGCAATCCGCTTGACCTCTCCAAGCGTTTATCGCTTCAAGGACAAAAATGAAATTCCTCCAAACCCTCGCGCAACAATTTGCCGGCAAACCGATCGACTGGGATGAGCTGGAGGAATCGCTCATCCGAGCTGATCTCGGTGTGCCGATGACGACGCGCATCATCAAAACGCTGCAAGAGCGCGAGGCGTGGTCTCTGCTTGGAATTGGCGACGTGATCAAAGCCGTGCGCGAAGAGATCGCGCGGGTTTTGCCGCCTGATCCGATGCCAATCCGCCAAGCAAAGGGCAAGCCAACCGTGATCTTAATCGTCGGCGTCAACGGAACGGGTAAGACAACGTCCACAGCGAAGCTCGCGCATCATCTGCGGGTACGCCCGATTGGCCTCAAGCGCGCGCCGGAAGTGATGCTAGCCGCAGCTGACACCTTTCGCGCTGCGGCAATAGAGCAGCTTGATATTTGGGCTAAAAGACTCGGAGTTGAAATGGTTCGCGGCCGGTACGGCGCCGATCCGGCTGCGCTTTGTTACGAAGCGTATCAGACGACGACAACTCGCGAGATCGACTTTTTGCTTTGCGATACGGCTGGTCGCCAACACACCAAAGCGAATTTGATGGCTGAGCTTCAAAAAGTGAAACGCACGCTCACCAAACTCGATCCCGACGCGCCGCAGGAGACACTGCTCGTGGTCGACGCAACCACTGGCAGCAATGCCCTCAGCCAGGCCCGCGAATTCCACAGTGCGCTGACGCTCACTGGCGTGATCGTCACCAAACTCGATGGCAGCGGAAAAGGCGGGATCGTTGTAGCGATTCAGGATGAACTCCGAATTCCTACTCGTTTTGTCGGCACTGGCGAAAATATCGACGATTTCGCGCCGTTCGACCGGCAAAAATACATCGAGAACCTGGCCTAAACGCAGCGCGGTGAACGACGTCATCTCGAGCGGAGTGCAGCGGAGTCGAAAGGATCAGGATCGGCCGAGTCTTCGCCGCAACCCCGAGATTGCTATCAGACTTCACCGGGACGCTGCAGCGCAGCTAACGCGCGGCAGGAACAGCTGCCGCCAGTGGGAAAAACGCCAGGCTAACAAAGACCGCCGCAAACACACAGATCAAGTCGACTAGTAACATGGTGCTCAGCGCGTAGCGGGTATTTTTGATCTGCACACTCCCGAAGTACATGGCGAGGACGTAGAATGTCGTCTCCGCTGCGCATTGAAAAACGCAGCCGAGGCGACCGGCGAAGGAGTCCGCGCCGTACGTAGACATCGCGTCGAGCAGGAATCCGCGGCTGCCGGCCGAGTTGAATGGCCGAAGAATTGCGATCGGCACCGCATTCACGATCTGATCGCTCACGTGGACGGCATGAAAGGTCCACTGCAGCACGGCCGCGAACATGTCGAACAGACCACTGTTTCGGAAAACCGAGATCGCGACAAGCATGCCGAGGATATACGGGAAAATAATGCGCCCGACTTCCAGCCCGTTGTACGCGCCTTCGACGAACGACTTGAAGATCGTGGTGCCCTTTTCGGTGAATTGCTTCTCGCGCAACACGCTGTAACCGAAAATCGCAAAGATAAGACCCAGCAGCACCGCGCTCGAGAGGTTACCGGTGAAATAGCTTTTGCCGATCAGATCCAGCCGCGTGATATAAACAAGCAACACGGCAATAACGGCAGCGATTCCGCCAATTGCGATCACAAGTCTGGCCTTAAACAAATTGATTCGCTGGCGAATGCCGACGATTACGAGGGCCGCAACCGTGCCGATGAATGACGTGATAATGCACGGCAACATCACATCCGCGGGGTTCCTGGCATGCGCGGCCGCCCGATAACCGATAATCGAAGTCGGGAGGAGCGTCAGCCCGGCCGCGTGCAAACACATGAACATGATCTGCGGGTTGCTCGCTCGGTCCTTTTGCTCGTTCAGCTCCTGGAGGCTCTTCATTGCCTTTAGGCCGAATGGCGTGGCCGCGCTGTCGAGTCCGAGGAAATTCGCTGCGAAATTCAACGTCATGTAAGAGATCGATGGATGACCGCGGGGTACGTCTGGAAAAACGTGGACGAAAATCGGACTAAGCAGTTTTGCGACGCGTTCTGCAGCGCCGCTGTCGATCAGCAACTGCATGATACCTGTGAAGAACGCCAGGTACGCAATCAGCGGCAATAGGATATCAAAGAGCGTATTTTTGCATTGGGGCAGGACGCCGTCAGCAGCCTGTTTGCCGGCGTAGACCTTCACCACGCCGTTGTCGATTGTGTACTGCTCATTGCCGACCGTGACTTTGTGATCGGGCGCGCTTTGCAAGCTGCTCTGCAATTCAGGCGGCAGCTTATCAATGTAATACTCACGCTGTAGCAGCGGATCGTCCTTCTTGCCGCTCACGGCGAATTCGATGCTATAGAATCGGCCGGTGAAGAGCTGGATGAGCAGATAGGCAATCGAACAGAGAAAGAGAGCGACCCAAAATCTGCTTAACGCCATTTGGAGCTAGTTCACGGGCTGAAATCGCGTCACCATTGCACTTAAAGCAGTCCGATCGATTGGCAGCAAGCCAAAACCGAATCCCGGCAGCGGAACGTGAGACCAATTGTCTTCCGACGTTACATTCGGGTTCCCCAAGCCGGACGGCAGGATGTCGATTAGCAAGCCTCCGCCGTTCGGATGCTCGACGTCGCGATGAGGGCGAAGCAGGACTGCCGACCATTTTTCGGTCCGCGTGCGAATTAATAAGAGACACCTATTCAGGTGTGTACATTTGTAAAGAAGACGGCGACGCGTACGTTTAACGCGTCAACAAGCCGATAAGGGATGAAGGGATGAACATTCAATGAAAACGACACGTTTAACATACACACACGGATCGCGTAAGACTCTGTGGATTGGTTTAGCCGGCACACTTGTTGTGGTTGTCGGCTCGCTCTTGTTTGGTTATGCTCAAACACAGAAAGAAGAATCGAAAAAAATGAATCCAACCAAAGAAGTTCCCGCCGATGCCGAGCTGCGGAAACAGTTGACGAAAGATCAATATAAGGTCACGCGGGAATGCGGTACGGAGACACCGTTTCACAATGCATATTGGGACAATCACCGGCCGGGCATTTACGTCGACATTATCACAGGTGAACCGCTGTTCAGCTCGCTGGATAAATTCGACAGCGGCACCGGTTGGCCCAGTTTCACGAAGCCAATATCGGGCGACAAGGTGACGGAAAAGAAGGATTCCTCCTATGGAATGGAACGCACTGAAGTCCGTTCAAAAACAAGCCAATCGCACCTTGGCCACCTTTTCGACGATGGGCCGGCGCCGACCGGCCAACGCTTCTGCGTGAACTCTGCCGCCCTGCGTTTTGTGCCCGTGGATAAATTGCAGGAAGAAGGCTACGGCAAGTATTTGTCGCTCTTCCAGTCACAGCAGGCGCAGCAGCAGCAGCAAGGCGGAGAAGCAAAACCGCAAAGCAAATAGCGAAGCAACGAAACAACTGACGTGATTGTAGGATCCGCCTGCCACGCGGCCGGTAAGCTAATTCGCTTTTGAACTCCAGTGCCGGAACGCTAGCTTAGTGCGATGGCCATGACCAGGGACGACTTCGATTACGCGATTGAAAACACGCATGTGATCGT
>DATASP010000254.1:0-11378 GCA_036269155.1 Candidatus Udaeobacter sp. | reverse complement strand
TGAAACTCTATCGCAAGATCGAGGACGGTGTTAATCCTGATGTTGAAATAACGCGGTTTCTTACAGAACACACCAAGTTTCCAAATGTGCCGGCGTTTGTCGGCGCAATCGAATATCGCCGCCCGAAAGCGGAGCCGGCTGTCGTGTGCTTACTGCAGAGCGCCGTTACTAGCGAAGGGGATGTCTGGTCGCTCACCCTGGACGCAGTCGGCCGCTATTATGAACGGGTACTCGCTCGCAAAGCGGATCTTCAGAATGAAATCGCGCCCCCCGGGGCGCTGCTCGATGAGCTGTTCGGTGGTGTTTATCCTGAGAAAATGAAGCTGCTCGGCCAACGCACTGGCGAACTGCATCTCGCGCTCGCCTCGTATCCGGATGATCCGGCATTCCGGCCCGAGCCATTCAGCGCGATGGCACAACGCTCTGTTTACCAAAATATGCGGGCCTCGCTGCGACGCGCGTTTACTCTCTTGGAAAGGAAACTATGCGACCTTCCGGCGACCTTCCGCGATGAAGCGAAAGAAGTGCTAAGCGTGGAACAAGAGATCCTCGCACGCGAAAAACGGCTGCTCGATCGTCGCACTAACGCCGCAAAAATTCGGATTCATGGCGATTATCATCTGGGTCAGTTGCTTTACACCGGAAAAGACTTCGTCATTTTGGACTTCGAAGGCGAACCGGCGCGACCGCTCAGCGAACGGAAGCTGAAACGTTCCGCACTCCGGGATGTAGCAAGTATGATGCGTTCGTTTCAATACGCCGCCTACAGTGCTCTCTGGCAGCCGGCCATGCGTAAAGAGGATGTGCCATTCCTCGAGCGGTGGGCCGATCTTTGGTATCGTCACATGGGCAGCGTCTTTCTACAGAGTTATTTGAACACAACGGGGAGCGCCATCTTCATACCTCACAACAGCGAAGATCTCCAAATCATGATCGAAGCCTATCTGCTCGACAAAGCTGTTTACGAAATTGGTTACGAACTAAACAATCGCCCCAGCTGGGTCGTAATTCCGGTCCGGGGAATTAAGCACATTCTGAAATCGACTTAAGGTACCCCGTCAATCCGATCGCAATTCTTCGTCTGGGATGGTGTAACACGATTGACCTAGCGGTGAAACGCTGGCCTGTTCTCGGAAGATCATATTAAATACTTGCAGCGATCTAGCCTGCGCTTATAAGCACACTCAACCAGTTTTATGAACCAATATCTCGACAAGATCGACAATGACATTGCGGAGAAACATCTTTTGAAACATCCGTTTTATCTCGCGTGGACGCGCGGGGAATTGAGCAAGGAGGCGCTCACAGATTATGCGCGGCAGTACTATCACCATGTCGCGGCATTCCCAACGTATCTCTCCTCAGTGCACACCAACTGCGACGATCAAGACACGCGGAAACAATTGCTCAACAATTTAATCGATGAAGAAGCTGGCTCGCCGAATCATCCCGAACTTTGGCTTCGGTTCGCCCAGGGTCTCGGTCTGTCTGAGGCAGATGTGCAATGCTCAGAAAAATGGACGGAGACGAAGAACTTGATTGACACCTTCCGTGGTGTTTGCCGCGATCGATCGACAGTCGAAGGTCTCGCAGCTCTTTACGCTTACGAGAGCCAAATTCCTGCGATCTGCGAATCGAAAATCGACGGACTAAAGAAACACTACGGCTTTAGAAATCCTGAACACTACGATTACTTCTGCGTTCATGTGGAAGCGGATCGCGAACATTCTGCGGCTGAGCGCGAGATTCTAAGCGCTCACATCGGCGAACGAAACTTCCAATTCGTAAAGGCATCAGTGAACCGTGTTCTCGATGCGCTTTGGGAAATGCTCTCCGGCGT
This sequence comes from Candidatus Udaeobacter sp., assembly GCA_036269155.1. Lineage (GTDB taxonomy): Bacteria > Verrucomicrobiota > Verrucomicrobiia > Chthoniobacterales > UBA10450 > Udaeobacter. Next base: position 9,538 of record DATASP010000254.1, on the reverse strand, counting down.
TTGCCGACGCCACGCCATCGCGTGTTGACGGCGTCAATTACGCCCGGCTAGTCTTCGATTGAAAGCGCCGGAACACCGGCGCACTCCAAAACGCAGGCGCCCTAGATGCGCTGTGAACGGCGGCCACGTTGCGGAGTGCGGTGCTGCTGCGCCGCTTTTCGAATCCGAACTCGCTTTGCCGCTCCGCGAAATTACCGCACGCAGTGCCCGCCATCGCGCAGTCTACCGAGGTCGCAGAACCAGAAACGAACGTATCCGATGTCGGCAAATCGATAAGACCTGCCGCTGGCTCCGATCAAGTGAGCCAGCAATCTTGTTGTAGTCCGAGACTGATGTGACTGGCTGTTGATTGATTTCTTCAATCACATCCCCCTTCTGCAATTCCGCCGCGCCACTATCAGGATCGACGCTCGTCACCAATACGCCTCGCACATTGGAGGGCAGATCAAGCTGACGTGCCACTTCTGGAGTCAAGTCGCCCACCTGAATTGATGCGAGCGGACCGCTACTTGTATCCTGATCGTTTGATCCGCTCGGGTTTTGCGGCTGCGAAGGGGCACGTTTCGGTAAAACACTTGAAGTCTGGTAATCTTGGGGCTGTTCTTTGATCTGAGTTGTCACGTTCAACGGTTTGCCGTCGCGCAGGACTTCCAGCTCCACATTCTTGTCCAATTCGGTTTGTCCCACCATCTTCCTCAGCGTCGTAATATTTTGGACGTCGCGCCCATTGAATTTGCGAACGACATCGCCGGGCTGCAGTTTCGCCTGCGCTGCCGGCGAACCCGGCATGACCTGATCCACCACTACTCCTTCGTTATCGGTCCGACCTTGCGCTGATTGCAGCGCGCGACTCACGATTCCCAAATAGCCGCGAATTACACGACCGTGCTTCAACACGCTCTCGAGTACCGTACGAACTGTGTTCGATGGAATCGCAAAGCCGATTCCTTGCGAACCACCACTGCTGGAAACGATTTGTTCGTTGATACCGACAACTTCCCCTTGCAGGTTGATCAACGGCCCGCCGCTGTTCCCCGGATTGATTGCCGCGTTAGTCTGGAGCAGATCGCCGCGAAAATCCGTGCTGTTCGGTTGTCCCTTCCAGCTGATGATTCCGTCCGTCACTGTCTCTTGAAGACCAAATGGATTGCCGATAGCCAGAACAAAATCTCCAGGCTGGACGGTGTCCGAGTCAGCCAGTTTGAGCGGCTTGACGCCAGGATCGTCGATTTTGAGCACCGCGAGATCCATCTGGGAATCGGCGCCGATCAACCGTGCCTTCCTGGTGCGACCATCGCTCAGTTGCACTTCAATTTGATCGACCTGATTGCCTTCCCCATCGCTGACCACGTGAGTGTTTGTGATGATGTGACCTTCGTTTGTTACGATCACACCGGAGCCGAGCGAACTCTGCACAAGCGTCTCATCTTGCGGATAGCGACGGCGTCGGTTACCGAAAAAAAACTCAAAAGGGTCACTCCCATAGTCGCGCCGGATGCCAATCCTTTTGGACGTCTTTATGGCAACAACAGAAGGGACCACGCTGCTCACGAGTGCGCGCCGTTCCCGGTTCAAGGCCGCCAACGAAGCGACTTGTTTTGAGTCAACGCTCGGCTCAGAGGCCAGAGTGTACTTTTCCGGAGTGCGCCCGGACGACAGCCTTAATCCACCGTGTTTAAGACGGTAATCATACAGCAGGGAAATTCCCGCGCTGACGACCAAGACAAAGAGCAAAAATTTCGCGAGATTTTTCATTAACTGACATTGGAAAAAGTTCGTCCCTGTTGTTCGACAATTAGGCGCCGAAAACGTTGATTCTCGGGCCATTCCAGACAGGGATCCGCCTCGAAGATCGATATCGCGGCCGCGCGGGCATGTCGCATTAAATCCGCATCAGTCTTCAGGTTCCCGATCTTGAGTGTAGGCAGACCGCTTTGCGCGGTGCCCAGCAAATCCCCCGGGCCACGCAACCCCCAGTCTGCTTCTGCTACTTCAAAGCCGTCCCGTGTTCTTTCCAAAACAGCGAGCTTTGCTGAGACTTCTTTCGCTGGAGCCGACGTCAGCAAGATGCAATACGACTTATGTTCGCCACGGCCGATCCGTCCCCGAAGTTGATGCAGTTGTGCCAGACCAAAGCGCTCTGCATTCTCAACCAGCATCACGGTGGCGTTGGGGACATCGACACCGACCTCGAGCACGGTCGTGCTAATCAACGCGTTTGTCTCGCCGCGCCGAAAGCGTTCCATGATTTGCTGCTTTTCAACGGGCGCAATGCGGCCGTGAAGCAACTCGCAGCGAAACGGATGCAAGCGTTCCCGCCACAGCGTGTACTCCGCTGCCGCCGCTTTGGCGTCTAATTTTTCGCTTTCATCGATCAACGGATAGATCACGTAGACTTGGCGGCCTGCTTCCAATTGAGTTCGCAGAAAAGTAAGAGCCTCAGCGAGCTTCGAGTCATCCCGCACGGCCGTGACGATTTTGCCGCGGTTCAGCGGCATTTCATCAATCGTTGAGACGTCGAGGTCACCGTAAAGGGTCATCGTCAGTGTGCGCGGGATCGGCGTGGCCGTCATCACCAGCACGTCCGGCGCGGGTTCGCGCGTCGTTAATCTGGCGCGCTGAGCAACACCAAATTTGTGCTGCTCATCAATTACAACAAGTCCGAGATTCGAAAACGAAACCGATTCGTAAAGCAACGCGTGCGTCCCGACGATGATCTGCGGTTCGTCGCGCGCGATCGGCTTTTCGTCTGGGGAACACAGGCTGGCAGCCTGTCGTTCGCGGCAGCCTGCCGCGAACTCTTCGGCGTTATGGCTCCCACGGTACCAAACCCACCGATACTCTTTTCCGTGCTCCGCCACGCCGGCGTCCCAACGATTTCGGGTGATGTACAGATATTTCTCACGCAGATCGCTCTCAGAGCGAATCAATCGATCAAATGATTCTGTTTCCCACACAGGGTCCTTTGTTCTCTCAATCTTGTTGATCTGCGTCGCCGTAAACGACTTTAGGCTATGAAGGATTTTCGAGAGCGAGAAAAAGACAGACTGCCCCGAATCATCCTGACGCTCGACCATAGGTTCAATCAAAAGGTGGACGTGGTCGGGCATCACAGATGCAGCGTACAATTCGTAGCGCCTGTCTTTCCAGCGGAGCACTGATTCCAGCACGATGTCGCGCGCTTTCTCCGACAGTTGTCGATGATTTCGTGTTGCAAACGTAATTGCATACTTCGCCCACGGCCGCTCAAAGTGCGGAAGATTTCGGCGACGGTAGGTTGGCCCTTGAACGCCTTCGCCCGCCGCACGCGCTCGTGTGTCCGGCAGGCTGCCGGACACGACAGGCTGGCAGCCTGTGCTCCCCAGAATTTGCGCGCTACCTAAAGCATCCCGCGCAAACAACGGAAGCGGACCGCTTTCTTCCTGTCGCGCGGCTGTTCGTAATGCAACGCGCACGCCCAGCGGATCGAGCCAGCGTCGCAACACATCGTAGTGTTGCTCGGCCAGAATTTGCGTCGGCGCCATGAACGCGGCTTGATATCCGGCTTCGACCACAAGAAGCATGGCCGCTATGGCGACCAGGGTTTTGCCTGAACCAACGTCCCCCTGGAGCAAACGATTCATTGGCTGCACAGCCGCCAGGTCGCGCCGGATTTCCCCGATGACTTTTCTTTGCGCGGCCGTCAGTTCGAACGGAAGCGACTTCACAAATTCGTCGAACAATGTGCCGGGTCCGCAGTGTGCCTCGCCGATGCGGATCGAGGCATTTGTCCGTCGCGATGCAATCAGGATCTGCATCGCAAAAAATTCCGAGAGGACCAGGTGCTCGCGGGCGGCCTCGCGTTGCTGCCAATCGTTCGGGAAATGAATTGCGCGAATCGCTGCTTCCGTCGTCATGTCACCATTCATGAGTGTACGCGGCAATAATGTTTCGAGTCCCCTAGACGCGGGCGGGACTTCATTCAAAAGCCGATAAACAATACTGCGCAACACCCGCTGCGAAAGACCCTCTGTGGCGGGATAGATTGGAGTGATCCGGCGAAAATGGATCGATATTTCCTCATCGTTCTCGATAACTTCGAATTCCGGATGATCCATGCAAATCCGCTTTCCTCGCAGACGCGGCTTGCCAAAAACAACCAGGCGTTGGCCGGTCGCAATCATCTTCTGCACGTAATGCAGGTTGAACCATCGGCACACCAGCGGCTCGCTCAGAGCATTTGGGTGCGATTCTTCGAGCGTGGCCTCAAAGATTTTCTTCCATCCGCCAAATCGGCGCACCGAAGTCTTGATCACGTCGCCGCAGAGACAAATTGGAACGTCGCTTTCCTCACGCGGAAACTGCGGGAACTCTGCGCGATCTTCGTGGCGCCGCGGAAAATGCGTGAGCAAATCTTCCACCGTCTCAATCCCGAGACGCCGCAGTGCGAGGATTTTCGGACGTGGAATCCAACCTAATTCCTCGAGTGACTGCGAGACCGCAAGGCCTGCGTGAGATGTTTTCGAAGTCGTTTGTGATCCAGGATCAGTAATCTGTGATCGGTTAGGCGATTTCACACTGTTCACTGCTCACTGATTACTAATCACTTTCGCAGCGTTCCGTCGCTCGCAGTGCTTCGATGTGCATGGAAATTAACGTCTCACCGCTGTACTCATCCGCGCGAATTCTGAATGCGATATCCCATGGCGGCGGCGGCAACTGATTTGCCATCCCGTCAAAATAAACTGCGCGGCGATGGCGATCACCCTGACGTAGACGAAAGATAAGATGTTTTTCCTTTACGATGCGTGGCGGCGCGACTGGCTCGATTTCGCGCGCAAAGAAAAGCGGCTGCGGATTTCCATTTCCAAAAGGCTGCAACATTTCGTGCCAGCGCAGAAATTCGATGTCGATGTCAGTGAACGTGAGCTCGTGATCCAGTCGAATGCAGGGTTGCAAGGCTTCTTCAGAAAGAAGCTCGCGCGCAGTGCTCCGAAATGCTTCGGCAAAACGATCGAAATTTTCCTCCCGTATTGCCAGCCCGGCCGCCATCTCGTGTCCGCCGTATTTGTCGAGACGGTCAGCACAACGACTCAGCGCTTCGACCAGGTTCAATCCGTCGATGCTTCGTCCGCTTCCCTTCCCCACGCCGTTCTCGTCGAAACCGATCACAATCGCAGGCCGATGATATTTTCGAGCAAGGCGTGACGCCACGATGCCGAGCACTCCCGGGTGCCAGCCCCGCGCGCCCGCGACGATCGCCGCATCGCGCGCCGCATTGAATTCCATGTCGATCTTCTCCGTTGCTGCCGCAAAGATTTGTGTTTCTACTTCCTGGCGTTCGCGGTTTTGTCGGTCCAGCTCCGCTGCGAGCATTGTTGCTTCGCGTTCGTCCTCCGTGAGCAGCAGTCGCAAAGATTTCTCAGCGGTGCTCAAACGTCCCGCAGCGTTTAATCGCGGCCCAATCCGATAACCAATGTCTTCGGGCAAAATTGGCGGGCGCACTCCGGCGATTTGCATTAATTTCTGCAAGCCGATGCGCGAGGTCTGCGCGATCTCGATTGCGCCACGTTGCACCAGAACACGGTTCTCCCCACGCAGCGGCACGATGTCCGCGACAGTGCCAAGTGCCACAAGGTCGAGCTTTGATTTCAAATCGAATTTGGGCAGCGGCCGCGTCTTCAGCAACGCGTGGCAAAGTTTGAAGACGATCCCGACACTGCAAAAATATTCGAAACCGCACTTCGTCAGCTTCGGATTCACCATCGCGACGCAACCGGGCAATTGCGCTTTCGGCTCATGATGATCGAGCACAATCACATCCACCCCGCGCTCGTTGAGAATCGCAATCTCATTAACGGACGAAGTGCCGCAGTCAACGGCGATAAGCAATTGCGGGTGATGTTGTTCGAGACAACGCTCGACACTTTCCCGGCTCAAACCATAGCCCTCCTCGATGCGCAACGGCAGAAACAGTTGCGGCGCTTTGCCATACGCGCGCAACATTTCATCGAGCAGTACCACTGACGTCACCCCATCCACATCATAATCGCCAAAGAGGACGATGCGCTCGTGCCGATCCAGCGCAGCGAGAACGCGAGAAACTGCCGCGCCCATTTGCGGAAGCAAAAACGGATCGGTCAGCGAATTGAGCCGTGGGCGCAGGAAGTCTTCAACTTCCTCGGCACAGCGAAACCCTTTTCGTGAAAGCAGCCGCGCGATGCATTCGGATCTGCAAATTTCGCTCCACGCAATCGCGGTGCGATTTAAGTCCTCGCGCGACGCCAAAATCCAACGGCTTTGCCGCGTAAAGGTCCTGCAGGGGTCTACGCTTATTTGGTCGCCTTCGCGGGTTTGCCGCGTAAAGCCTGGCGGGAACTTTTCAGCTCGTGGCTCACCTTCTACGCGGCTTTGCACCGATCAGTTTATTCGCGCCTTACTTCCTGACAAGATTTTCGCACTTGCGCGCTCGCAATGATGCTCGACAGGAAACAATTTTCATTGCAAATGGCTCAACAAAACGTCGGTACGGATGAAAGCGATGCGGGGACGCATTGCACTCCAACTGCGAAGGCGTTCGCGCGGCCGCGCTCGGTGCGTCCTGTAGTGTGCGCTGTCCCCAGCGCATGGGCGAGAGGGCTGAAATGGCCGTTCGGTCTCCGCTGAGGATAGCGGACGCTGCAGCCTTGAACATACGCTTTGGGAGTGCGCGTCGCTTTTGTTTTCAAACATGCGTAACATTGAGGAGGTCACAGTAAAATGAGACTTATTCGCTGGGTCGCGCTCATTTGTGTTGTCCTTCTGCTGGCCTACGCAGCGTCGCCGTACTTTTCATTCTGGCGATTTAGGACCGCGTTGCGATCTGATGACAGTGCCGCGATCAGTTCGCATATCGATTTCCCGGCTGTTCGAACTTCGTTGAAGAAGCAACTCGTCGCGCGATTCGCTCACGCAACGACTGGAAACAAGCGATGGAGTAATCTGGGCCCAACGCTCATCGATGCCATCATAGATGCTTACGTCACACCTGAGGGGATCTCGGCGCTGCTCTCAAATCCCGAAGTGCTAAAGAACCTGAAGGCACCGCGAGAGTTCCGTTTCGAACTCGGCAAAAACGAAGACTTGTCCAAAGTGAAATACGCGTTCTTCACGGGGCCACGCAGTTTTCTTGTGGAGCGAGAGGGAATAAAGCTTAGATTCCGCTTCAAAGATCTACGCTGGCAGCTCAACGATCTCGATCTCGGTTTGGGCGAGCCAACGGTTCCCAATAGCCCAGACAGTTAAGATGCTGTTGCGCTATACGAGATCGAACGCAATTCCGCCGCCGGGAAGCAGACCACGCTTTGCGCAGAGTTGAGCAAAAGTTCGCAAACCTTCGTTCTCTGCCTTTCCAAAGCTGAATCGAAGATGTTCGTGGTAATAGGCACTAAGAAATTGCCGAGTGATCTCTGAGTGGCCGGGGTCAGCGATCCGGGCGACAGCATCTGCGATTAACTCATTTAGGCGGCCGAGATTCTTGTTACGAAGGCCACGCAGGCGATCGGCGATTTGTTCTGGAGCAACAACTTCGGGGCGAATCAACCAGAGCGCGTAAACAAATGGAAGACCCATAAGTGTGTTCCATTGCTCGCCAAGATCCCAAAATTGAAATTCATCTGCATGTTTTTGACGAAACCGGATTGCTTGGTCGCCTATGAGCAGTTGCGCGCGACCGGCCGAGCCTGATTTCACCACAGCAGGCGAGACGCCCGCCACAGGCTCGCCACAGGACGAGTCCGTCCCTCCGGCGGACAAGATGCCTGTGCTACGCTGCTTTAAATGCGGATTTAGTCCAAGCTCTCCGAGTAGACAACGCAGGAGATTGACCGCAGTCTCCGAAGCGGGATCGAGCTCGATCTCGTCGATTTGGGAAATTTCGTCCCGGTGCGCGACCACCACGCTGTAAACCGGTCCGTCAGATGAAATCGAGACGTCATCAATGATTCGATAAATCGGGTTTCGCAGAAATTCGAAACTGGAGACGAGCGCAACATCAAGCTTGCCATTCGCCAATCGTTCGCAAAGCGCCGATGGATGATCGAACTCGACCTCGCCTGGCCACCCGCAAATCAGCGGACGGGCGTTAAGATATTTTACGCAACCGATGCGGAGCATTCGTTGTGGCGGCGCGCCTTGCCCGCCTCCGTTGTAGCGAGCGGTCGCGCCCTACGATTCACGCGCAAGCCAGCTCGACTGGCGGCGCACCCGCGTCTCTCTCGCTTGTGGGCCGTGGTGATACGTGGCGGTAATGACTGTCACGCTGGACGGGCTCGCGACCAGCTTCGCGGATCGCGTGTTCCAGCGCTGCTACGGTTTGTTGCTGCGGCGTGGTTGCGCCGGCCATGTGGAAAATTTTTTCCTCCAAAATTGTGCCGTGCAGATCGTCCACGCCGTAACTAAGCGACACCTGCGCCAGTGGGAGTCCCAAGCTTACCCAATAGGCAGTCAGGTGGTCGATATTGTCCAGGTAAATTCGGCTCACCGCGAGATTCCGAAGCTGGTCAAATGCGGAGGCGCGTTTGATGTGGGCAAGGATCCCGTGGGATTGGGACGGCTCGAAAGCGAACGGAACAAAACCGGTAAAGCCGCCGGTCTCGTCTTGCAGTTGCCGCAGCTGGCGCAAGTGATCGGCGCGGTGAGCGAGCGTCTCGATGTGACCGTAAAGCATCGTGCAGGTGCTGCGACCGCCCATTGAATGCCAGGTGCGATGCACGTCCAGCCATTCGGCTGAGGTCTCCTTGCCACGGCAGACTTGATCGCGCACGCCCGGATCGAAAATCTCCGCACCACCGCCGGTGATCGAGCCGAGTCCTTCATCGCGCAGCGTTTCCAGCGTATCGCGAATCGGCATGCGAAAGATTCTTTGGGCCAAATGACGAACCTCGATCGCGGTGAATGCTTTGATGTGAAGCTGCGGATCGAGCGCACGCAGTCTGCGCAAAAGATCCAGATACCATTCTTTTTTCAGACTAGGATGCAGCCCGCCCACCATGTGCACTTCCGTAACCCCGAGGGGAAGCGCATCGCTGACTACGCGGACAATTTCGTCAATCGCGTATTCAAAGGCGTGCGCATCACGCTTTTTGGCGGCGAAAGCACAGAACTGGCAGGACAAGATGCAGATGTTCGAATAATTGATGTAACGATTGTGAATGTATGTTGCGTAATTGCCGTTCGTTCGCTCGCGCACAACGTTGGCGATCATTCCAAGAGCGTTAAGATCGTTCGTACGATACAGACTGAGCGCGTCCGCCTCTGAAATCCGCTGCTGCGCCTCGACTTTTTCGGCGATTGGCCTTAGTTCTTTCGGAATAAGCTGGTAATTCATGCGCAGGCTGAGGGTAACTCCCTCGACAGCAAAGCATGCACAGGCCACTCGTGGCTTGCAACAAAAACCGTGGCCACGAATGTGATGCAGGCTAAATTTTGGTGAGTTGCGATTTTTCTTGCAAACCTTGTCCCGTGCGAACGTCTAAGAGGCTATTGAGATGCTCAGCCATGCCGCGTTGCTGGCGATTTT
>DATASP010000253.1:0-9157 GCA_036269155.1 Candidatus Udaeobacter sp. | reverse complement strand
CAAGATCCTCGCCGGCGGAAAGTGATGGAGTGATGGAGTAATGGGTTTGCGCTGAAATATTCCCACCACTCCAATAATCCATCATCTTCTCCGTTGCATATCTTATTGGCCGGATAGATTCTGTGGAATGATTCCTGCGCTTCTTCTCGTCATCGCCGCAGTCGTATTTCGTATCGCAACGGGGTTCTTCAGGCCCTCTGATTCCATCGGGTGGATGAACTTCGCGCCCATCGCCGCGATTGCACTCTGCGCGGCTGCGTACTTTCCGGGTAAGTACAAATTCACCGTCCCGATGATCGCGTTGCTGATCTCGGATATTGTGTTGGACGCTCACTACGGCTTTTCACTCTTTAGTCCCTTTGTGCTCTCGCACTACGTCGGCTTTGCGATCGTCGGCTGCCTTGGATTACTCCTGCAAAACCGTGCTTCGTGGAAAACGCTCCTGCCTGCGTCCGTTGTCGCGTCGCTGATCTTCTATGGGGTCACCAATGCGGTTTCGTGGATTTACGACCCTGGGTACGCGAAAAACTTTCCGGGGCTTGTTCAATCGCTGACGGTTGGGTTGCCTCAATACAGCGCTACTCCCAGCTGGATGTTCTTCCGGAATTCAGTCATCAGCGACCTTCTGTTCACTCTCCTTTTTGTCGTTTGCATCAACCTGGGCCGACGCGCGGAGGGACCGCGGGCCCGCGCCGCAGTTCCGCGCACGGCTTGACCGCCATGCAGCCGGTGGAGCAGCGCGACGAAGTCGAGATGCTCTCGCTGATGCTGTTGATCCGGCGTTTTGAGGAACGCGCCAGCCAGCAGTATCAAGCGCAGAAGATTGGCGGTTTTTGTCACCTCTACATCGGCCAGGAAGCAGTTGTGGCCGGCGCGGTCGCCGCTGTCCGGGATGATGATTACATCATAACCGCTTACCGCGATCACGCCCACGCGCTTGCTCGAGGTACGAATGCGAATGCATGCATGTCCGAATTGTTTGGGAAAGAAACAGGCTGCTCGCGCGGGTTGGGGGGCTCGATGCATTTTTTCGACAAGAAACATCACATGTACGGTGGCCACGCTATTGTCGCCGCGCACGTTCCGCTGGCGGTCGGGATGGCTTTTGCCATTAAGTACAGAAGCGAAGATCGCGTCACCCTTTGCTTCTTTGGTGACGGCGCAATCAATCAAGGCGCGTTCCACGAAGCGTTGAACCTTGCAGCTTTGTACAAATTGCCGGTCGTTTTCATTTGCGAGAACAATCTTTTTGCCATGGGCACTTCGGTGAAAAGATCGACATCACTCAAGCAAATTATCGATCGTGCTGAAGGATATGACATCCCCGGAGAAATCGTCGATGGCATGAACTTTCGCGAAGTGCGCGACAAGGTTGCCGAAGTCGCCGATTCGATCCGCAAAGAGCCTCATCCGGCATTTCTGGAAGCGCGAACCTATCGTTATCGGGGCCACTCGATGTCAGATCCCGCAAGCTACCGGACCAAGCAAGAATTGGAAAAATATCGACTTGACGATCCGATCACACGTTTGCGTGCACAACTCACACGCGAGGGAAAATTGACCAACGAGCAATTCGATCAGCTCGACAAGAAGGCGAAGGAAACAGTTCTCGCCGCTGTGAAGTTTGCCGAGGAGAGCCCCGAGCCGCCGCTCGACAAGCTTTATGATTATACTTACGCGAATGGAGAGATGGAGCCGGGCCGCCACCGGCCCGATGGACGTGCGCACGAACGGCGCGAGGGCGCGCCGTCTCCAAATGCGAATCAGTCGTGAGAGAAATCACCTATCGTCAAGCCCTTAATGAAGCGCTCGCAGAGGAACTCGAGCGTGATCCAAATGTTTTTCTGATGGGCGAAGAGGTCGCGGAATACCAAGGCGCTTACAAGGTCAGCCAGGGGTTGCTTGAGCGCTTTGGGCCAAGGCGAATCATCGATACTCCTATCAGCGAGAATGGGTTTGCAGGTCTTGGCGTCGGCGCAGCGATGGTGGGGTTGCGGCCAATAATTGAATTTATGACGTTCAGCTTTTCCCTGGTGGCGTTCGATCAGGTCGTCAATAACGCGCCGAACATGTACACGATGTCGGGCGGGCAATTTAATATCCCGATAGTGTTTCGTGGTCCGAACGGACCCGCGCACCAACTCGGCGCCACGCATTCTCATGCAACGGAGAATTTTTACGCGAGCGTGCCGGGCCTGAAGGTCTGCGCGCCGGCGACGCCACGCGATGCAAAAGGTTTGCTTAAAACCGCGGTGCGCGACAATAACCCGGTGCTCGTTCTTGAAGCTGAATTGCTCTACAGCTCCAAAGGAATGGTTGAGCCACCGGATGAAGAGCTGCTGATTCCCCTGGGCAAAGCGGAAGTGAAGCGCGAAGGCAGCGACGTCTCGGTCATATGTTATTCGCAGACAGTGCCGCTGGCGCTCAAAGTCGCGGAGCAACTGGAAGAGGAAGACATCTCCGCAGAAGTTCTAGATCTACGTTCGATTAAACCGCTCGATGAGAAAGCGATTTACGATTCGGTGACGAAAACGCATCGCGTCGTGATCGTCGAACAGGATCATCCATTCTGTGGAGTCGGTGCGGAAGTTTGCTATCGGATCCAGAAAAACATTTTTGATGAGCTCGACTCGCCGATCGTGCGCGTATCACAGGAAGATGTTCCAATGCCCTACAACGAGCGGCTCGAGCACGCCGTACTGCCGAACGCGGAAAAACTCATCGCAGCCGTGAAACAGGTTTGCTACGCGTGAAACAAAGTTAAGAGGGGTACAAATGTTACAAAGTTAAAAAGGGGAGTCGGTTGTAACGATGTAACTCTTTCAACAATTTAACTTCGAATCCCATGCCTGAAATCCAGATGCCGAAACTGAGCGACACGATGACCGAAGGCACTCTGGTCGCGTGGAAAAAAAAGAAGGGCGATAAAGTTTCTGCCGGTGAAGTGTTGGCCGAAATTGAGACTGACAAGGCGACAATGGAGTGGGAATCGCCCGAGGACGGGACGCTTACCGAAATTTATGTTCAGGAAGGCGGCAAGGTAAACGTCGGCGACAAGATCGCGTTCATCGGTGGCGAAGGCGAGGAAGCTCCAAAAGAGGAAGCGTCGGAACAAGAAGAAGAAAAGCAGCCGAAATCCGCAGAACAAAAAAAAGAAAAATCGCAAGCTGAGACGGAGAAACCTGCGCCGGCTCAGAAGAAGGAGAGGGAAACCGCGCCGCGGCAGCAAAAAGATGTAGGGGCAGCTGTGTCAGCTGCCCGGTCTGAAGGGAAGCAACAGGAAGCTCGACCCAAAGAAGAAAAGCGCGAACTAGCGCGCGTTAAAGCGTCGCCCGTTGCGCGTCGCGTCGCAGCCGAACTCGGCATTGATCTTTCCAGCGTGGAAGGCACAGGCCCGGACGGCCGTGTGACTGAAACCGATGTGCGCGGGGCTGCAAAATCAAAAACTGTAGAGGCGGGCGTGTCGCCCGCAGGAAAGCAGCCGACACGGCTGCGACTACAGCCTGGCGAAAGTGCGCGGATTCAACTTTCCGGCATGCGCAAAATCATTGCGCAACGACTGGTCGAAAGCCTCGGTCCGGTTCCGCATTTTTATCTCACGATCGATGTCAACGCGGGGCCGCTTATGGAAGCGCGCGAGGAATTGAAGTCGGCTGGTGAAGATGCGGACGCCGCCAAAATTACCGTGACCGATTTTGTCCTGAAAGCAGCGGTGCAAGCCGCAGTCAAGGTGCCGCGAGTGAACGCCTCGTTCGATGGCGATGCCATCGTACAATATGCGGATGTCGATCTTGGGATTGCCGTTGCCATCGAAGAGGGGTTGTTGACCCCAGTCGTTCGCGCGGCGCAAACCAAATCGCTGCGTGAGATAAGCGAGCTGGCCAAGGATTTGGCGCATCGCGCTCGCAACAAGCGGATGAAACCAGAGGAATTCCAAGGGGGCACATTCACCGTTTCAAATCTCGGCGGCATGGGCATCGACAGTTTCTCAGCTGTAATAAATCCGCCGCAAGGTTTCATTCTCGCTGTTGGCAGGATTACAAAAGTTCCGGTGATCGACGATTGCGACCAAATTGTCGTCGGTCACCGGATGTCACTCACGATGAGCTGTGATCATCGCGTCATCGACGGCGCACTCGGCGCGGAATACCTGAAAGAACTCCGCCATCTGCTGGAAAACCCGGCGCTGCTCCTAGTCTGAAGAGCGCGACCTCGCAAAATCGCAACGGATGATCGAACGAGTTCGCCGATGGCGCTGGCCTGCGGTGATTGTCTTGTTCGGTTTCTGTGTACTTCTGAGGCTCAATGGGTCATCTGTCGCTTACTGGAGCAAGATTTTAAATGAACCGGAAACTCAGTCTGGGTTACTACTTTTTACACCCAAGCTGGTGCGCCTCGATGAATGGCACGGTTGGACGCCCTCGGTGCTTTCACAAGCACGACAAAAGCCGCCGTTCCCAGTCGAAAATCTAAGCCTCGGGGCTGACCGCTCGCCCTTGTTGATGAACGTTCCGGTCGCATATTACGTGACGTTTTTTCGTCCGCAATTCTGGGGCTTTTTCTTTTTCGACTTTGAGCGCGGCTATTCGTTTTATTGGTGCTGCAAGATCTTCGGGCTGCTACTAGCGTTTGGCTGGTTTCTTCGGCAATTGGGTTTGCGTAATCGCGTCCTTATACTGTTTGGTACGCTTTGGATTTTTTTCTCGGGTTACGTGCAATGGTGGTTTTCGTCCCCGGCAATGTTGCCTGAGATGCTTGCGACTTGGGCAATAACCACCGGGTGCGCGATCAAGTTCTTCAAAGAAACAAATCCTTGGCGCATCGCGGTCGCTTTTGCCGTAGCTGTGTTTTGCGGCGTAAATTTCGTGCTCTGCCTTTACCCGCCGTATCAGATCTCGCTGCTGTTTCTCACAATCGCCATCCTCTTGGGCATGTGGTTCGAAAATCGGCGTGCACCTTGCCCGTACTGGACAAAGCGCGGAATACTTCTGACATGTGTGGCGTTTGCCGCAGTCATTCTGATGCTTGTGCCCTTTTGGATCGAGGCGCGGTCAACGCTCGATTTGCTAGCGCAGACTGACTATCCCGGAGCAAGACGCAGCGTGGGTGGTGGACTTTCTCTGTTTCAATTGTTCTCGGGTCTGGTTGGTTTTTTTCAGACGGACAAAACAATTCCCATAGTTTACGATAACATTTGCGAAGCCAGTAATTTTTATCCTTTGTGGCCGGCCGCAATCTTTACTGTCCTCATTGCGCGCTGGCGTCGCGCCTGCGTTGTTTCGCCGCTTATTGTCGCTCTTGGCATCATCATCATCTGCTTGAGCCTTTATTGCGTTGCGCCTTTGCCTAACTGGGTCCTTCGCGCGACGTTTCTTGGCTTCGCAACTGAACGCCGCACACTCCTTACGATCGGGATCGCTAATATCTTGCTCTGCTGTGTTCTTCTGGACCGTTACCGATCTGAAATTTTCACTACCCTAAGTGCTATCTCTGCGGGCTTCGTGTTCTGGGTCGCGATTGCTGTGTTGCTTTGGAGTGCAAGCCTGCACGACCGGGAGTTCTTCCCTGATCGGCGGCAAGTTGCCCTGGCGTTGGTGGTTAACGCTGCAGTTGTGACTCTCTTCTTTTGGGAAGGGAAACGCCTCTGGCTTCCCGCGGCGTTAGTCGCCCTCCTGTTTCTCAGCAACGCGGGAGTAAATCCGATCATGCGCGGGCTCGCGCCGCTTCTGAAAGCGAAAACGTTCCGGGCGGTCGAAAAAATTCGAGCGGCTGATCCAAGCGCGACATGGATTGCTTATGACGACTACAACCTTGCGCAATTGGTTCTAGCGACAGGAGCTCGAGTTCTTAATGGAAATAAGACCGTCCCCGATTTTACATTTTGGCGTCGCCTTGATCCTAGCGGTGACGGTAGCCGGATATACAATCGTTATGCCAATATCTATTGCAAACTCCCAGGGGATTTTGAGGGCAGCGGTGTTACTCTTCTTCACGAAGACGTCTTCATCCTTTCTCTGCCGCCTGGCTCTTTAATTCTAAGGGACGTCGGCTGCCGATATTTGCTGCGCCCCGAACCTTGGCAGGATGCAGAGCTGCACGGTTTTTCATTGGTTGAGCAAATCACGCCAAGTAACATATGGATCTACGAACGCCGAGAGCAGCGGAACTTCTGAGATGCTTTGGTCGCTGCCGGCACCCCAGAGCTCACTGCAGCGCTGTCGTTTCCCAAGTCATGAAATCGTCGAGCGTTTGCCGGGTTTTGTCTGCAACGAATTCGGTCACAGTCGCGTCATCGACGAAGCCGAGGACTAGTGTTACTTCCTGAATGAGGTCGATAGATCCCGACGGGAAATGGATCGTGTTCCTCGATTTTAAGCTGGCGCAGATGGTTATCGCCACGGGACCGCCCGTCCCGAACGGAAACAAAATCATCTCTGATTTTAGCTTCTGGCATCAACTCGATCGCGACCGCGTTGGCGCTCCCGTTTACAACCGCTACGCCAACGGTGAGTGCGAGTTCGCCGAAGATTTCTCAACTGCAAGCGCGCGTTTGTTCCATCACGACAGCCACATTCTTTTCCTGCCTCACGAACTGCCTGCATTGCGAGAGATCGGGTGCCGCTACTTTCTATTTCCGGAAGTCTGGCCGAGAGCTGAGCAACATGGTTTTACTCAGCTGGGCGCCAACTGGCGAAGCGGGATATTTATTTATGAACCATCATAGGCCCACGCGGAGAGTAGGTGATTTTACTGTTAGGAATCTCAGTCGTGTCGCGGTTTGGTCCTGCTTCGCAATCTATCTTGGGCTTTTTGTGTTCAACACGGCGACGCGCACCGGCCGCTTTTCACCAGACTCAATGAACTACGTCAACATCGCGCGCAACATTGCAGAAGGTAATGGCATCACGCAGTCAACGCTTGGCTTCAATCAACCGCAGATAAATCCGGATGATGACATTCCTGCGCCACTAATTGCGCAGCCGCCGCTTTATCCTTTGCTGATATCGTGGGGCACTCGCATTGGAGTTTCTGCACCGATTAGCGCTTTGCTGGTCTCAGCGAGTGGCGTTGCGTTGATATTCGTTCTCGTCTTCAAGCTCGCCGCTGCTTTGTACGGCGAAAGGGTCGCGTTAACATCGATTGGCCTGTTGCTCTTTTACTGGCCGTTGCGCTACATCGCGGGCTTTGCCTGGAGCGATCCTGTGGCAATCGCCTTGATGCTTTTTTGTTTGTTGTTGCTCGTCAGAAAATCTGCAGCGGGAAGGTTTGTATTCACAGCTGGCTTCGTGGCAGGCCTGGCTTTTGCCACGCGCTACGCATTCCTTCCGCTACTTCTCGTCGGCGCCGCGTTCCTGATCATAAGTTCTCCTCCCGCACGGCGGATTAAGAATGTCTGTCTCTACGGATTTGCCTTCGCGCTCGTCGCCGGCTCCGTTTTGGGACACAACTTCATTGTCAAAGGCTCCTTGATGCCTCCATCGCGGCGCGCGCCGGCCGATCTTTCGGAAACCATTGTCACGGCATTTCGATCGATCTTTGACAGCTATCTAATCGGCATTTCGCCCAGACTTCAATTTGGTCTGTTCGCGGTTTCTCTCCTGGTTTGCGCAGTCTCGTTGTTCAAAAGCGGAATCGTTCAACGCACTCGAGAAATCTTTTTGGCAAACAATCGCTACCTTCTGCTCGCGTGGAGCCTGACATATTTAGTTTTCGTCGTTGCTGAAAGGTCGGCGTGGTTCTTCGGTGAGGACCGCGCGAATGAGATGTTGCGGATCGCGGCGCCAGCGGGAATCGTTCTCCTCATCTGTTGGACGAGCTTGCTCATCAACAGCCTGAAAGTCCCTCTCTCAGGCATCACCATAATCGTTGTTCTCTTGCTCTCGGTTTCTATTTGGCGTGAAGCACGAGCAATGGCGGAAGTGCCGCGATTCGATCTTCAACAGCAACTCCGCTATTTCCCAAGGCTCGCTTGGATTGCCGCTCACACCTCGAACGCGGATTTGATCATCGGCGAAGATACGGTTGACATCCCGTTTTTCCTATCCGGCCGGCGAACTCTCTCGTTCTCGCCTTATCCGATTACTGAATATGCCACGTACGATCTGATTGAGTCTTATTCGCAGCGACACTGCGCGTCATACCAAAACATCTTCATCGTCTTGCCGAATCATGCGCTGAGTGAAGAACAGTGGCGCGCGGTGTATGGCAATTTTTTCGCCGACCTGATCTTTGACAAGCTTGAAGAGTATCCAGCCATCACGCTCGTCCAGCAACTTGAGGACGCATCCGTCTTCAAGGTTCAAAGTCGCTGACTAAACACAGAGCTCTTGTTTCCGGCCTCCGCCGTGATTAATCCGCCGCAAGGTTTAATTCTCGCTGTTGGGAAGGTTGCAAAGATTCCGGTAGTCAACGGAAAACCCAGCGCTGCTAATGGTCTGAATCGGTTTCTACGGACCCGTTGTCGCGGTTGTTTCCCACGTCATGAAATCGTCGAGTATTGGCCGCGTTTTGTCTGTAACAAATTCGATAACTGTTGCGTCATCGATAAAGCCAAGAAACGGGGTCTTGTCCGGGATTAGATCGAATGGGTCGATCAGGTAACTGAGAGCCGCAACAACCCACAAGAGCGCGTTATCCGGAACTTGGTTGTATTCGCCGCGATGATGCGCGCGGACCAAACGCAGCATCGTCTGAAGATACGCCCAGCATTCCTCAAACGGTTCCCTGGGCACTGCCGCTGCCTTTTTGGCTGCTTCATTGAAAAGCTCTTCCAGACTTTCAGAATTGTTGAGACACGTTTTGGCATCGATCAGCGCCCTTGCGAACGCGTCACTGCGAAGAGCAGGTTTACTGGATGGGATCGGCGCCTCGTTTTTTTTGCGGCTCGGCGTCGCCTTCGTCTTGCTGCGCGGTTTGGTTTTTGCCCCTTTCATGTAGCGCTATCAAAGCAGGTTCCCGCAGCGATGAGAAGCTAAACCTAAGGTTTTGTTGCCAGAACCAGTGGTGATGGACCGGGTGCTTCGAGTCTGCGCGCCTTCTTGAATCCGGTATCTTCCAGCCAGCTCTTGATTTCGTTGAAGCTGAAAGTGTCGCCCTTTTCCGTGTTCACAAGCATTTGCACCGCGAACATGAGCGCATGCAGCGGCTCGGTGCGCTG
>DATASP010000252.1:0-9735 GCA_036269155.1 Candidatus Udaeobacter sp. | reverse complement strand
GGCAAACGCGACAACCAGCGGGGGTGACATTAGAAAATTCGCTTTGATGTGCTGATGCACGCGGGCTTCAAAATTCCGATTTCCCGAAAGGACCGAAGCTGCAACCAGATCGTATTTGTGGATCGTTTTCTCGATGTTTGGATGCAGCGGCCCCGAGTTGCCGATGCAAGTGGTGCAACCGTAGCCGACGAGATTGAATCCGAGCTGGTCGAGATATGTTTGGAGTCCGGTCTTTTCCAAGTAATCGGAAACAACGCGCGACCCGGGGGCGAGCGACGTCTTCACGCCAGGATCGACGTGCAGACCGCGCTCGACTGCTTTTTTCGCCAACAATCCAGCCGCAATCATCACGCTCGGGTTGCTCGTGTTTGTGCAGCTCGTTATCGCGGCGATCAGGACGCTGCCGTGGCCAATGTGAGTACGCCCATGCCGAAACACCTGGCTCGATTCAGCTTCAATTTCCTTGCCCGGAGCGGGTGTTGGTCGGTTTGAAACCATCTCGAGCACGTTACGTGCTTCGCCGGGGCTGATTCCCTGGTCCTCCTTGGTATCGGTAGAAAACATTGCGCTGTCGCGTGGCGCGCTGCCATTCAATTCGACGACATGCTTTTCGCGAAGATCGATCTGTTTCTTTCCGTAGCCGCCGTCGTGCACCGGTGTTTCAAGAAGTTCGCGAAACTTTTTCCCGAGCTCTGGCAAATTAATCCTGTCCTGAGGCCTCTTCGGTCCGGCGACGCTCGGTTGCACGTCCGCAAGATCCAAATCGATATCAACGCTGTAATCAATTTCGCCTTTTCTTGGCATGCCAAACATGTTCTGGGCGCGAAAATAATTTTCGAAAGCAAGGCATACCTCCTCGCTGCGTCCCGTAGCCCGCAAATACTTCACTGACTCGTGGTCGACCGGGAAAAAACCCATCGTCGCACCGTACTCGGGCGACATGTTGCCGATAGTCGCGCGGTCAGGCACCGGCAGCGATGCGGCGCCCTCACCGCAAAATTCAACGAATTTGCCGACCACTTTTTGTGCACGCAGCAACTGCGTGATGTGTAGGACGAGATCGGTTGCTGTCACCCCTTCGCGCAATTGTCCGGTCATCTGCAGGCCAACCACTTCCGGCGTCAAAAAGTAAACCGGCTGCCCGAGCATCCCGGCTTCCGCCTCAATTCCGCCCACGCCCCAGCCAACCACGCCAAGCCCGTTGATCATGGTCGTGTGCGAATCAGTGCCGACCAAAGTATCGGGGTAGTAAAGTAGCGCATCCGTCTTGGTTGCGTTTCTTTCGTCCGCAAGCGCGACGCTCACGCTACTCTTCAACACGCCTTTCGCGAGGTATTCCAGATTCACCTGATGCACGATGCCGATTCCCGGCGGAATGAGCTGGAACGTCTTAAACGCCTGTTGCCCCCACTTAAGAAACTGGTAACGCTCGCGATTGCGCTTGAACTCCATGTCCAAATTGAGTTCCAACGCGCGCGGCGAACCGAAGAAATCGACCTGCACAGAGTGATCGACAACCAGATCGACCGGTACGAGCGGCTCGATAATCTTCGGGCCGCTTCCGAGCCGTTGCACAGCACTGCGCATCGCCGCGAGGTCGACAATCAGCGGAACTCCAGTGAAATCCTGCAAAACGATTCGTGCGACGACGAATGGAATTTCCGCGTTCGCCGGCGATTGCGCGTTCCAGTTCGCGAGCGCTTCAACGTCTTTGCGCCGGGCTTTCTTCCCGTCGCAATTGCGCAGCACCGATTCGAGAACAATCCGGATGCTTACTGGCAACCGCGAGATTTTCCCGATTCCCTGCTCTTCCAGCGTCGGCAGCGAATAGAGAAACCCCTCGCGCCCTTTGCCAGCATCGAACTTTCTAAGCGTTTTAAATTCGTCAGTCATTCAACTGCTTGTCATGTCGAGCGAGTCGAGACATCTCTGGCTACCTTCTTCAGAAACATCGAGAGATTCCCCGACTCCGCTCGGAATGACAAAAGGTTCATTTCAGTTCCGCAAGCTTCGCCTTGATCTTATCGAAATTGGGCAGCTGCCTGGCGTCATCGTTGCTCTCGGCATATTGGATCACGCCGTTCTTATCGATAATGAATGCAGACCTCTTCGGGACACCGGCCATGCCGAGATTCATTTGGGGCAAGAATGAGTCGTACATCACGTCGTAATCGTCCGCGACTTTGTGTTCGTAATCGCTCAACAGTGGCACTGTAATTTTCTCCTTTTGCGCCCACGCCTCCTGCGCAAATGGATTGTCGCCGCTGATCCCGTAGACGGTTGCATTCAAATCCGTGTAAGCATTGAGGCCGCCGCTGACCTCACACATTTCTGTCGTGCAGGTGCCCGTGAAAGCCATTGGAAAGAAAAGCAGCAGCGTGTTTTTCTCTCCGAAATTATCGCTGAGCTTGACTTGTTTCGGCCCGTCAGCGGCCTTCATGGACAAAGTGAAATCTGGCGCCTTGGTTCCAACAGCAAGTGGCATAAGTGAATCCTTCGGTTTGCGTTAAACGTGGGGGAATTCAGTATAAGATCGACATCTGCCGGGTCAAAAAGTTTGCTTGCCCGAAGTCATGGAACTCCTTTGGTGGGTCATCACGATTGTGCTGTTTGCTGTTGGTCTGATCGGGACCATCGCGCCGGTGCTTCCCGGCACGACAATTATTCTCGCTGCTGCGGTGATTCACCGGCTCATGTTGGGGCCGGAGAAAAGCATCGGTTGGCGCACGATCATTGTGCTGGTGCTGCTCACGCTCGCGACGTACGCGATTGACATTCTCGGCGGCTATTTCGGCGCGAAATACTTTGGTGCGACCAAGTGGGGCACGTTCGGCGCGATTCTCGGCGCACTGATCGGACTGTTCTTTGGTATCGTTGGTTTGTTCGTCGGTCCGGTCATCGGCGCAATCGCCGGCGAATTCGTCGCCGGCAAACGAATGATTGATGCAGGCCGGGCGGGCTGGGGAAGCTTGCTCGGAAATATCGGCGCAATGCTCGGCAAACTGGTCATCGCGTTGATAATGATCGCGATTTTCCTCGTGAGCGTTCCGCCGCCGTTTTAAGTCAGAAAAACGGGAACTGTTGCCAGGCGATCTAAAGCGGTGTCAAGCCACCGCACTCCAAAGCGCCTGCGGCGCAAAAGCATTTCCTGCTTTCCGGATTCATGGTTTCGTGGCTTCAAGATTTCTGTTTTTATGCTAAATTCTGAGCCGATGGCAGATGATCGCTGGTGAGTCCCGCGTTGGCGGGATTCGCTGGAGGAAAGTCCGAACACCATTCGGCAACATGCCGCGTAAAATACGCGGGCGCCGCGGTTGAAAAACCGCGGTGACGGAAAGTGTCACAGAAAAGACACCGCCGGTTCTTTGAGATGTGGGGGAAGCTGACAGCTTCCCGTTTCTGAGGCAGGCAAGGGTGAAAAGGCGAGGTAAGAGCTCACCGCTCGCGGAGTAATTCGCGAGGCACGAAAAACCCCATGCGGTGCAAGACAAAACAGAGGGAGGGCAGCCGGCCCGATAAAAATCCTCGGGTATCGTCGCATCACGTCCCGCATTGCGGGATGGGCGCTCGTCCCGCGATTGCGGGATGCGTGAGATGAATGATCATCGCCCCGAAGAAATTCGGGAGACAGAATTCGGCTTATCGCCATCGAAACTATGAAGGGCGCTTTCGGAAACGAAGGCGCCCTTCTACCTTTTGCGATAAAAACACGAGCGTCGGAGCAAATGGCCTTGTCCGATCTTGAAAAAAAGATTCGGTTTCACGTCCCGGTGCTTTTCGGACGCGGCTTCTCTTCGCTTCTGTTAGGCACGCTCTCATGGAACTAATCAAAGTTCTCTGTTTCGAAAGAGAAGTAATCGATTAGTGCTGGCAGCCTAAGGCTGCGCTAGTCCCCGAAAACGTCCAATAATCCAGAGTTTGAAAAGGTAACTAAATCGTAACTCAATTTTAGTCGGCCATTATTCGGCATCGGTGCGATTCTCCACCTATGAATCCTATCAAAAGTCTCTCAGCGTCATTATTCAGCACGTCGACATCAAATCCCAAACCGCGGAAACGCGCTATCAGCCGCCGTTCCTTTTTAGGCACGTCGCTCGCTCTTGGAGGCGTGGTTTTCGTCATGGTAGCCATTGCTCAATCGGCCCTGGCCCAGAACTTGGTCAGGTTCAATGGAGGGGTCGGCGTTATTCCCACTGGTTCAACAAATACCACGGTGCGAACCGTCGCAGCCGCTGGCCAGATCTGGAGGATCCAGGACCTTGCAGCCGACGTGAAGCAGGACGGAAGGATCCGACTCGACGGCCGGGGCCTCCTTCTGGCCTCAGGCAATTCCGTCGGAAGCAACGCCAACCAAAGCGTTTTTGCAACGCTGTTCTGCGCAAATGACGGGAATATCCAACACAGCTCAAATCTTGCAGGCGTCCCGCTTGAAGTGGACGGCGATTTTCACATTGACGACACGCTTTCGCCTGCGCCCCCGAATCCTTGCACCAGCCCTGTGCTTCTTATCCGGTCAGCTGGAAACGGGTCGTGGTTCGCCGCCGGGATTCCCAAATGATAAGCTATAGAGGGTAACGCGGATTATTCTTATTAGGCGTCAAGGGGTAGTGGGCTACTTTGATCAAAGTAGCCCACTAGCGCGTCGAGGGAACCCTTCGTAAGCGTTTCCGGGGCTTCTGGGCGGTTGTTCTGACCGATACTTTGCGTTCTGGTTCTGATTGCCTGGATTCTCATAGGTGAAGGAGCGAAGGCGCCCTTCGCTTTAGGGTCACTGGGCTAGCGCTGGCGCCCGCGTCGACGACGAACTTAGGCCACGGATGGCTTAAGCTTCGATTTTTTTTGCAGCAGCGGCAGGACTTTTTCCACCAGCGCGTCAGCCGTGATGCCGTGCTTCTTCCGTAGGATTGGTACGGCGCCGTGTTCGATGAATTGATCGGGCCAACCGATCCGTACCACAGGTGTATTGATCATCTGCGAGTGCAGATGTTCCATCACTGCGCAGCCGAAACCGTTGTGCAAAACGTGGTCTTCAATCGTGCAGACGACGTCGACGCTTCGCGCAAAAAATTCGAGTGTGCCGGTGTCCATCGGCTTGATCCAGCGCGGGTTGATGAGCGCGACCGAAATTCCTTTTTCTTCGAGCTTGCGCGCCGCTTCTTCGGCGACCTCAAACATGTTGCCCAATCCGAAGATCGCCACGTCGCGTCCGTGTTGCACGACCTCCGCCTTACCGATCTCGAGAAGCTTCGGTTCTGGTTTAATTTTCACGCCCGGCCCCGAACCGCGCGGATAACGAACGGCAATCGGACCGGAGTTGTAGTGTGCCATTGTCCAAAGCATGTCGACAAATTCATCTTCGTCCTTTGGCTGCATGTGTACCCAGTTCGGCACGTGGCGTAGGTAGCCGATATCAAACAGGCCGTGGTGCGTAGGGCCGTCGTCGCCGCTTAAGCCGGCGCGATCCATGCATAATTTTACTTTCAGGTTTTGAATGGCGATGTCGTGGATCGCCATGTCGTAGGCGCGTTGGAAAAACGTGGAGTAAATCGCGAGGAACGGTTGCAGTCCCTGCGTGGCTAGCCCGCATGCAAAAAGGGTGGCGTGCTCTTCTGCGATGCCGACATCGAAATAGCGACCTGGATGCGCCTTTGCAAAATGCGAGAGGCCAGTGCCGCTCGGCATCGCCGCTGTTATCGCGACGATCTTCTGATTCGTCTCTGCAAACTTCGCCAGCGTTTTGCCAATAATTTCCGAATACGTAGGCGTAGGCGTCGGGGCGGTCTCGCCGCTCTCGATTTTGTATTTGCCGAGTCCGTGGAACTTGTCGGGCTGCTTAATAGCCGGTTCGTATCCTTTTCCCTTCTTGGTGAGAATGTGCAGCAACACCGGCTCTTCCTGCGTTTTCAAAAATTCGAAGGTCTGTGTCAGCAGCGGAATATCGTGGCCATCGATGGGGCCGTAGTAGCGCAGGCCGAGTTCTTCAAAAATCACGCTCGGCACGAGCAAACCCTTGACACTTTCTTCCACCTTGTGCGCGAGGTGCACGCCGGTTTTTCCAAGAATCGCCTGGACGAAATCGCGCGCCTTATCGTGCAGGTGCGCATAAGTTGGATTCGTCACGATGCTATTTAGGTAATTGGCTATCGCGCCGACATTCTTCGCGATCGACCATTCGTTATCGTTGAGCACGACGATGAACCGCTTCGTATGCGCTTTTACGTTATTGAGCGCTTCGTAACTAATTCCACAGGTGAATGCGGCATCACCAGCCACCGCCACAATGTGTTCGTTACCGCCGCGCAGGTCGCGTCCAACCGCCATGCCGAGCGCTGCGGAAAGCGCCGTGCCTGCGTGGCCGGCACCGTAGCAATCATGTTCGCTCTCGGTGCGCAACAGAAAGCCATTGAGGCCCCCGAATTGACGCATGGTGCCAAAACGATCGAGCCGGCCGGTAAACATTTTATGCACGTAGCCCTGGTGGCTGACGTCCATGACGAAACGGTCGAGCGGGGTGTCGAACACGCGATGCAACGCAATGGTCAGCTCCACAACGCCGAGGTTGGGGCCGAGATGCCCGCCGGTCTGCGAGAGAACTTTGATCAGCTCATCGCGCACTTCCTGAGCGAGCTGCGGCAGATCCTGTTCGCGAAGCGCTTTGATGTCCGCGGGCGAGCGGATGCCGTCGAGCAGGCGCGCTGGCGCGGCTGTCGCCTTGGAAGTTTGAGAAGTTTCAGAAGAGTTTGATTTCGTCATCTGTGCTTTCGGGTTCCTCGATCTTTTTGTCTGTAGCAGCGGCTTCCTGCATCGGCTCGAACTCTTTAACTACGGGTTTGCCTGCGCTGTTGCGCGCAATGATCTCGATCTTTTGCTCCGCGTTGGCAAGTCGTTCCTGGCAGACTTTTACAAGGTTCATTCCTTCTTCGTAGCGCACGATCAGATCTTCGAGCGGCAATTTACCGGACTCCATTTGCTCGACAATTTTTTCGAGCCGGTCCATCGCGCCTTCGAAGTTAAGTCCTGCGTCGCGCGGCTTTGTCTTGCTGCTCATGGGGAGAACGTGGAATTAAGCACAGGTTCGCCAGGAGAAAAGGCGCGACCTCTAAGAAAACGAGTCATGCTGTAGTGTCCGCTGTCCTCAGCGGATAGGCTGCACGGCCTGGCCGAATCTCGTCCTGAATGCGCCGAGGACAGCGAACGCTACAGCCGAATCGTTGGCATCCCAATCGACGTTGGAAATTAGCACTCGCCTCAGGTTAAAGTGCAGCGACGTTTGTGCTTAAAACCGTTATGCGCGCATTCCCGTGGCCTGCGCAGGCACGAACCAACAAGCCCGATTTGATTCAGCCGGCTTCGACGCCCTTTTACGCCATGTGGGATGCCGTGGCGCGTTTGGCCCAGGAAATTCGAACTAGCGAGTTCACGACTGAAATGATCCGGCGCCGCGACACATACGGCGGAGAAGGCGTGATGGGAGCGCTCGATTGCGCAACGCTCTACGGATTAACGCGCTGGCTTCGACCGGCAGTGGTGGTGGAGTCGGGCGGGTTCATTGGCATGTCGTCGGCATTCATCTTGAAAGCTTTCGCAGATGCGAACCTCACGGCTGCGAAACTCTGTAGCATTGAATGGAGTGAAGACTGCGAGCAAGGCGCTCTAATTCCAGACGAATTGCGATCCGCCTCAGGCGGATTCGTACCCATGCGCGGCAAGGTGGAAGATTTCCTTAAGCGCGATCAATTGCCCGGATCGATTGACATGTTTCTACATGACAGCTCGCATAGCTATCGGCACATGCTCTGGGAGTTTCGCCAATTCTGGCCGAGGCTGCGCGATGGCGGCTTGCTGGTGTCGCATGATGTCCAGATGAACGCCGCCTTCCCCGAATTCATCGCCGGGACATACGCGCACGATAAGAGAACCGGCCGCCGCGACCCCGGGCGCACTTCGCATTACGAATGGGCCCGCTGGGGCTATATCGGGTTCGCAATTAAGAAACAGATCAATTAGTCAGGTAGTGTGCTTGCGGGAGTGCCCAGTTAGCATTTAATGCGTCGACGTATGGCGCGCTTGATCGATTTGATTGCTGGCCACGATGCGCGGCATCGGGTGATTTTGGGGAGCGCTATTGGAGCCGCCGTTTTCTTTTCGTTGCGGAACCACGTACGTCTTTCCACGAACATAATTGCGGCTTGGGATACTTTTGCCTTTTGTGTCCTCGTTTCGGCATGGCTGACAATCCTGATTACGCCGCAGCGGACGTTGCGTGCCTGCGCTCAAGAGGAGGATTTTAGACGAACCGCAATCTTCGTCTTTGTTGTGGTGGCGGCGTGCGCGTCTTTGTTCGCGGTGGGGTTTCTGATAATCGTAGGCGGGAGCGAGACGCGCGGTCACTTTACGTGGCATCTCATGTTAGGGCTGGCGACAGTTGTCTTGTCCTGGAGTCTTATTCAAACCGTGTTTGGGTTGCATTACACCCATGCTTTTTATGGCGATAGCGACCAACCAGGCGAAAGGCGACATGCCGGCGGACTCGTTTTCCCTGGAGAACGGATGCCGGACTATTTCGATTTTGCCTACTTTTCGTTCGTTATAGGCATGACCTGCCAGGTCTCGGATGTGCAAATTACTTCACGCCGAATGCGGCGGCTGGCACTCCTGCAGAGCGTGCTAGCCTTTGGATTCAATACCATCATCCTTGCGCTCTTGATTAATACCGTTTTCGACCTTGTGAAAGAATTCCATTCGGGTGGCAGATAACCACTATTCGATCTGCTTTCGATACGCCTCTGCGTCTTTTAGGTTTTTAAGATCATCGGCATTGTCGATCTTCAAAACGAAAATCCAGCCCTGGCCGTACGGTTCGCGGTTGATCAGGCCCGGGTCCGCTTCGAGCGTTTTGTTTACTTCGACGACTTTTCCCTTCACCGGCGCGTAGATGTCGCTGGCGGCTTTCACCGATTCGACAATCGCGATTGCTTCTTTCGCGTTCGCCTGCCGATCCGTCTTCGGGAGTTCGACGTAGACCACATCGGTCATTTCCGATTGCGCATGATCCGTGATGCCGACACGGACATTCTCGCCTTCGCGCTTAATCCATTCGTGACTCTCGGTGTAAAGCAAATCGTCTGGGACATTCATGATGCTGATTTCTTGTAGAGCGGTTTCTTCTCGATGATTGCGGGAAATCTTTGCCCGCGAATCTCGATGGCGATTTCTGCGCCAATCTTCGCGTGCGCCGTCGAGACATACGCCATACCCACGCCCCAGTTCAAGCTCGGAGAAAGCGTGCCGCTGGTCACTTCGCCGATGCGTTGCCCGTTCTCGAAGACTACGTAGTGAGGTCGCGGCGGAGGACCTTTGTCTTTCATGCGAAACGCCACCAGCTTCTCGCGCGGTCCGATCTCCTTTGTCTTCAACAAGGCGTCGCGTCCGATGAAGTTTGGCTTTGCCAGATCGACAAAGAATCCCAATCCTGCTTCGATTGGATTTCGTTCCGGCGACAGATCTGAACCGTTGAGCGGGTAACACATTTCCAGACGCAACGTGTCGCGCGCGCCGAGTCCACACGGTTTAATCCCGAAGGGTTTGCCCTTTTCGAGCGCGGCGTTCCAAAGCTTCACTGCATCCGTCGCAGCAAAGAACACTTCAATCCCGTCCTCGCCTGTGTAACCGGTGCGGGCGACGGAAACGGTCGTTGCGTCGAATGGAACGTCCACGATCTCATTTCGCGATGGT
>DATASP010000251.1:0-4380 GCA_036269155.1 Candidatus Udaeobacter sp. | reverse complement strand
CGTGATGCCTGGATCGCCCGCCGCCCAGGCGGGCGTTCAGCCAGGGGATTTGATCCGCAAATTCGACGGCCGTGATGTAAAGAATTTCGGTGCGCTGCGCACTCTCGTGGCCCAAACCCAGCTGAATAAACAAGTGGAACTGGAAATCGTGCGTAATGGACAACCTCTCAAGGTAACGACGCAGATTAAAGAGCAACCGATCAACTATGAATCGGCTCGCGTCTCACCGAAACCAGGCCCTTCGCAGCCGCAGCCTCCTGGGCAGTCGAACGATCGAGAAACGAATAGCGGCCCTCTTGCATCAATTCAAGTTGCGGAACTAAGTCCGGAGGTGGCACGCCAACTCGATCTGCCTGCCAATGTTCAGGGCGTACTGGTCGCCGGAGTTGATCCTGACAGCGGTGTCGCGGAATTGCAAAAAGGCGACGTGATCGAGGAAATCAATCAACAACCCGTTACTTCGGTTGCCGATTACAACAAGATCGCTGCCGCGCTTGATCCCAGTCAGCCGCAAGTGCTGTCCGTTTGTCGCCACAAGATGCGTTCGTTTCTTGTCTTGCGGCCGCGGTAAGCTGATGTAGACGCCTCGCTGTGCCTGCCGCGCCGTAAGCGGAGCGAAGGCGGGTCGAGGCGTTAATGGCGCGGCAACACAGTGCCGCGGCTACAACTCCATCAACGGACCAGCCTCAGCACGCGATGGCGTGACGCCGGCAAACGCCCGAGAGCATTTCCCAGAGCGCGTCGAGAATGCGGTTTACTGACGCTTTCACTGATTCGAAATTGCGCTCGTTGACGTAACGGTTCAGCATTTCGCGCTCAATGGTGGAATGCTCTCGATCCGCTTCGATGTGAATCGTGAAATATTCGTAATGCTCAGGCTTGGCGAATCCGTAATGTTTTTTGAGCCCGTCAATCTTCGATTCACAGATGGAGGGAATCTGGCTCTCGTATGCATACAGTGCTCCCAAAGCTTCAGCTGTTGATCCCCGGCCACAAACTGAGCGGAACGTGTCTATCAACTTTTTCGTCTCCGGTTGTTTCTCGGTTCGCGCAAGCTCGGCATCTTCGACGCCGAGACCATCCGCAAATTTCTTCCAAAGCTCGGGATGATTCGGTGATCCGGCTTCTTCATCGATCAAATTGCTGAGCACTTGTTTGCGGGTTGCTTGATCATCGCACTGCGCATGCACCGCGGACAGATACGTCGGAAACGCCGCGACATGGTGATAATACTGCCGCGCATAATCTGTGAGCGCCTCCTTGCTCAGCTCCCCGCGCGTCCATGCGAGATAAAAGGGATGTTTCAACAAATGTTTCGAAGCAATGTCATTATCGATTTCGTCGAGATGTATGTTCATAGGACCTTTGTCTTTCACAGATTAGGCTGATTAACACGGATTCAGGCAGCTCGAATTTCTCGATCTGCGAGAATCCGCGACATCTGTGGATCATTTTCATGCAGATTTCAAAATGTCTTTAATCCCGCGAATGGGGATGAGGACCCAACTTGGGCGATTATTTAATTCGTAACCGACCTCGTAAACGGCTTTGTCGAGGAGATAGGCTTCCAGCATAACCTGGAGATCGTCGCTGTTTTTGGGGACGAACATCGCACCGGTAGTCATGTTCAGATAGCTTTGCAAAAAAATGCTGCTCGTCTGGCGATACCAGAGGTCAGCCCAGCGTTCGAGGAAGGGCATGTCCTCTTTGCGCATTGCCTGCTGCCAGAGAGCGGCGTACGCGGCATATTGGAACGAGCGCATCATGCCGGCGACGTCGCGCAGCGCGGACCGTTTCATTTTGCGGTCGCTCAGAGGACGGGCGGGTTCGCCTTCGAAATCAAGAATGACGAAATCTTTGCCGGTATAAACCAGTTGCCCCAGATGGTAGTCGCCGTGAATCCGGATTTTCGCTGCGTTCGTTCGACGATCTAGCAATCGTTTTTCGCGCGCCAATATCTCATTTTCCGCAGCGAGCACTTCCCGGGCTTCACTTCGGAATTTCGCAGGGACATCCGACAATTTCTTCTCCAAAGACGTAAACGCGCGGCGCAGGGATGTGCGCATGCTTTGGTAAACGGAGCGCTGTGCCATGGCGTTGAACGGCTCCGGCGCGAACGCGGGATCGTCACTCCGCGATGCCAGTGCGAGATGCAACTCGCCGGTTCGCTGCCCCAGCAGCTTGACCTTTTCAGGATACACGCCACCTACCAGTTCCTCGAGAAGAGTACCGGGCAGCGCTGTTTCACTCTGAAAATCGCCTTTACGCTCTAGCACGCGATCGTAGTAGCGGCCGAGGGCATCCACCGTGAGCGTCCAGACGCTGCCTTCATTGGCGATCGCGCGTTGCAGGAGACAAACAACCGTTGGGTCCGCCTTTGGCCGGCGATATTCGAGTGCTCCGACGAAAGCTGGCACATTTGGAAAATCGGTTTTCTCCGTCAGGAATCGCGTGATTTCCACGTCAGGGTTTACGCCGTCCTCGAGTTTCCGATAGAGTTTTAGGAAAAATTTATTGTCAAAAAGCATGGAAGAGTTGCTCTGTTCCGCGCTCAGCACGTGCGAATTGGCCGAGACATCAAAGTCTTGCGACTCGAGGCCTGAGGTTGTGAGGCCGACAAATTGTCCTGCCTGAGCTCTGAGTGTGCGACGCCGCACGATGGCGTCGAACAACTGCGAGCGAAACGTCGCGTCCCAAATGGCATCGCACAGGATGGCGCCATTCCTTCTTCCGAAATGCGCTATGATCGCGTGCGACGCGTTCTGCGTAATGGAGTGCGCGGTTTCGCCCGAGGCGATCGTTACGGGTATGGCGTACTTTTCCGTCGGAGCATCCAGGTAGTTTACGTCGATGAACCAGAGTCGCGCGCCATCGGCATCAGCCGAAAAAGCGAGCTGCTCTGTCACTTTTAGGCTCCGAAAGCTGCGAGCTTTGGAACCGAACCAGCGGGAATTCTGGATATGATTGGGAAGAACGTCGCGCTCGAGCTGTTCTCGCTGGCTGTTGCTAAGCAGGACGTCCAACTGAGCTGGCGCCCTGATGGTTGGGACAATATGTTTCTTCGACGTGCGGCGCGCGTCGATCGGCGCTTGCAGCGCGAACCAGTAATAGGCGTGCGGGCCGAGTGTAATGACGTAGTGCGTTTTCCTGATCGGCCGGAATAGATTGCGGCTAAAAACTTCCATCGGCACGCAGCCCGCAAAACGCGAGAGATCCAACTCGGCCGACTGCGCGAACCGCGAAAGATTTGCCACCATCACGATCGTCTCGTTTTCAAAGCGGCGAAGGAACACCAGCACTTTCGGATTATCCGGATTCAAAAATTCGAGAGAGCCGCGCGAGAACGCCTTGAAGTTCTTCCGCATGGCGATCACGCGACGGGTCCACCACAACAGTGACGAAAGATTTTTCTGCTGGTTCTCGACGTTAATCGCTTCGTAGTGATACTCGGGATCGATCGTGACCGGCAGGTAAAGCTGTTGCGGATTGGCTCTGGAAAATCCCGCATTACGGTCCGGGCTCCATTGCATTGGGGTGCGGCAACCATTGCGATCGCCGAGATAAAAGTTGTCTCCCATGCCGATCTCGTCTCCGTAGTAGATGATGGGAGTGCCAGGCATTGAGAGCAGCAGTGTGTTGAGCAGCTCAATTTTGCGGCGGCTGTTTGCAAGCAGCGGAGCAAGTCGCCTGCGGATGCCAAGATTAATTCGCGCATGTGGATCGGTGGCATAAACCCGATACATGTAGTCGCGCTCCTCATCCGTGACCATCTCGAGCGTGAGCTCGTCATGATTGCGCAGGAACATCGCCCACTGGCAACTCTCGGGGACCGATGGAGTCTGCTCCATTATGTCGATGATCGGAAAACGATCTTCCATTTGCAGCGCCATGAACATGCGCGGCATGAGCGGAAAATGAAAACTCATGTGCGACTCGTCGCCTTTGCCGAAGTAAGCGGCCGCGTCCTCCGGCCATTGGTTGGCCTCTGCAAGCAGCATCCGGTTCGGGAACTTCGCATCGACGTGGGCGCGCAGCCTGCGGAGGTATTCATGCGTCTCAGGCAGATTCTCACAGTTGGTGTCTTCCCGTTCGTAAAGGTACGGGACAGCATCGAGACGAAGCCCATCGACACCCATGGACAGCCAGAAGTCGCAGACCTTCTCCACTGCGTCATGCACAGCCGGATTATCAAAATTCAGGTCCGGCTGATGGGAATAAAACCGATGCCAGTAGTAAGCCTTTGCAACAGGGTCCCACGCCCAATTCGATGTTTCGAAGTCTTTGAAAATAATTCGCGCATCCTTGTATTTTTCCGGGGTGCTACTCCAGACATAGAAATCCTTGTAGGCGAGATCGTCGCTGTAGCCGGGGTCGTTGACC
>DATASP010000250.1:0-6767 GCA_036269155.1 Candidatus Udaeobacter sp. | reverse complement strand
TTGTCTGGAATGCGCGTAGATCGTCGGCCACGTCTGGATATTTTGCCGCCAGCGCTTCGACGTCGCCGATTTCGACATCGACTTTCTCTACACCGGGCCATTCTGTGCTCGCACCGAGGAACCAGCGCCGTTGTCCGATGACGCGTGCAGTGTGGAACGTATTACCCGGGATTAAAAGCTGCACGCATTGGCCGGCGCGCAGATCCGGACCAACTATGGCGCGCTCACTTGTTCCATTTTCGTGCAGCATAAGAACTTCAATCGGATTCCCCATGTAACGGTGATAAAGCTGATCGTTGCGAATACGATGCAGGCGCACCGGCGCATCCGGCGTGACCATGAAATACAGTGCGGAGCCCGCTGGCCGGCCATCAAGAAATGGTGCTGGGAGCCCACCGGGCGCGATTCGTTGGTTGCTGATAAATGTGACGCGGACGAAACCGCACGTGGCGTGAGGCTCCAGATGCAGGAGAGTGCGAACTTCTTCGGCAGTGAGATCATTGGTCATTGTTTTTGTTGAAGATTCAACGTCCAACGTCCAACGTCCAACGCGCAACATCCAACCTGGCGCAGTGAAAACCAGCCCTCAAGAATCGAAACCAAATCGGATCGATGTGATCGATGTAATCGCCCACGACCCGAAAACGGGCGAGGCGGTTCTTGTAATGAACGAGCCTAACGAGTGGGACAGCTCGGATGAGCAACTGCTTTCGTTACAGGAACGGTTCAACGCGTACGTTTCATTTTTGCTCGACGGCGAAATGGCGGAGTCGCACCCCGAGCTGGTCGGCAAACTGGCGCGGATTGAAATGCGTTGCACGCACATGCCCGATTCGCGAGCGCTCGAGTTGCTCGGTTTGATTCACGACCAGTTGGCGTTTCAAGACATAAAACTTGACGTCGTCGCGCGAAATGAAGCTGCAGAGCTGTAGCGTCCGCTGTCCTCAGCGGATCGCGGGAATGCGTTGGTAACTTGTACTAATGCGCTGAGGACAGCGCACTCTACAGCATTCGGATTTCGTCGTTTTTTTGGTAGCATGGGTTTGCATGTGCGTTTCTGCAGGACACGGGGAGTCAGCTGCTGCGAAGCCGCCGGACGTTGCGTCGGTAACTCTGGGCAAAGTCACACTGCGGTTGATCCCGTTCGTGTTCGTCCTCTACATCGTGGCATGGCTCGATCGGGTGAACGTCGGATTCGCCGGGCTGCAGATGAATGCCGATCTCGGATTCAGTTCGGCTGCGTTTGGGTTCGGTTCCGGCGTGTTCTTCCTCGGCTACTGCCTGTTTGAAGTGCCGAGCAACCTCGTTCTACACCGCGTCGGCGCGCGGCGTTGGATCTCGCGCATCATGATCAGCTGGGGCGCCATCTCGATGGCGATGATGTTTGTTCGTACCGCGCCGACTTTCTACGTCCTGCGGTTTCTGCTGGGTGCTGCAGAGGCGGGTTTCTTTCCCGGTGTGGTTTATTACTTGAGTCATTGGTATCCGGAGGGACAACGCGCGCGCGCCATCGCATCATTCATGACAGCGGTTCCGGTGAGCGGCGTTATTGGCGGGCCGCTGTCCGGCGCGCTTTTAGGCCTGAATGGATTGTTCGGGCTTGCTGGATGGCAATGGCTTTTTCTCGTGGAAGGACTTCCAGCGATTTTGCTCGGTATAATCGTGCTCGTTTATCTGACCGACCGGCCTGAGACAGCGGACTGGCTCACTTCGGTAGAAAAAGATTGGTTGGTGAGCACTCTTGCGGCCGATCGAACTTCGCGCCACGGAGCAGTTCCGATCGGCATCTTTGCCGCGTTGACGAACCGGACGATTTGGCAGCTTGGAATTATTTTTCTCTTCGCCGCGATTGGTTTTTACGGTTACTCGTTTTGGGCGCCTCTCGTTGTTAAATCGCTCACCGGAAGCAGCGACGTGAACGTAGGCATCATCCTCGGTGCAATTAGCGCCGTCACAGTCATCCTAATGGTGCTGAACAGCGCGCACTCCGATCGGACTGATGAACGCCCCTGGCACGTGGCTGTTCCGTTACTGGTTATGGCCGCCGGATTTTTTGGGTGCGCTCTCCTGTCCGAACCGAAGTTGGCGGTCTTGGCGCTCGCGCTGATTCCGATTGGGCACTGCGCGGCTTACGGTCCGTTTTGGTCGATGCCAACACGTTTCCTCACCGGAGCGCCAGCAGCGGCAGGAGTTGCGTTAGTCGTGACGATTGCAAACGTCGGAGGTTTTCTTGGTCCGACGCTCATTGGCGCGTTGGAAGATCGCGCAGGCGCCCACGGATCGGCCTTCATGCTGCTGGGAACGTGTGCGGTTATCGCGGCGCTGCTCGCCTTGCGGCTCCGGCAGGTTGCGGTGCTGCGCTCTGCGTCTGCTGGCAGATTAGTTGGTGAGCAGTTGACGAGTTAGCGCTTCGGAGATTCTAATCGCGCGAAGAAATCGTCAAAGAGCGAATCGTAGAGTCGGCTGCGCTCAGGGTGATATTGGACAGCGAGTGCGAACGGGTATTTGCGCAGCCGCACCTGCTCGATGATGCCATCATGCGCGGCCCACGCCTCCACTTCCAAGTCGTCGCCTAATTGATCAATCGCCTGGTGATGCGCGCTGTTCACTTTGGGAAAACGATGAAATGCGCCACGCGCACTGCGCAACGGCTGAACATCACGTTGCTTTTGCTCGGGCAGATTGTGTCCTGTGATGTCGAGCTTGAGCGTGCCGCCGAGTGCGACGTTGAAGACCTGAAGACCTTTGCAAATTGCCAGAATCGGCAACCCGCGCGAGAGCGCGTTCTGGACAGCCTGAAACTCCCAGCGGTCTCGCTCCGGGTCGATCTGTTTATCCAACACCGACGGATCAGGAACGTCCTGCCGCAGAAATTCCGGGGAAATATCGGAGCCGCCTGAGAGTAGGAGGCCGTCCATCGCATCGAGCGCAACATTTCGAGTACGTGCGTTCCAAACTTTGATGTCAGGATGTTTCGCAAAAATTGTGCGAAAGAACTTAGCGTCTTTTTGACGGATCCAGGTAGCCAGATTTGGCATTGGGCGAATTTGCGACTTGCCAATGGCCATGTAAAGAGCACTTCGATGTTTAGCGTGGATGTATCCAACGGATTACATGAGGAACTAGAAGCCCTGGCGATCAAAAACAAAGCTCGAGCCATCGGAGTAGCATTGCACGATCTTGAGACCGGATTCCGATTTTCGTTGCGCGGCGACCGATGGTTTCATGCTGCAAGCACGATCAAAGTGGCAGTGCTCCTTGCAGTATTTCGAGCGGCAGACGAAGGCCGGCTTCGGCTCGATGACTCGTTACACGTGCGAAACCGTTTCTTCAGCGCAGCAGACGGGTCGCTCTTTCGCGTCAGCCGGGATCGCGACGCGACGCCGGAGCTGTATGCGGCGATTGGACGGACCACGAAGATCTCCGCGCTTGCGCACGCAATGATCTGTGGGAGCAGCAATCTCGCGGCTAATTTACTTCTCGATTTTGTGGGAGTGGAATATGCGCGAACGGTTCTGCGGGAAGCGCAAGTTGACGGGGTTCAACTGCGGCGAGGCGTGGAAGACCACGCTGCACACGAACGCGCGATAAACAATGAAGCGACCGCTGATGGGTTGTTGAGTTTGTTATCAGCGATCCGCGGCGATTTTCTTACGCCTGAAAGCAAACGAGACGTGATCCGCATTCTGCTGGAGCAACGATTCAATTCAATGATTCCCGCCGGGCTCCCGACGCACGCAATAGTCGCGCACAAGACCGGTGAGATTTCGACCGCCTGCCATGACATAGGAATCGTCTATTTGCCCGAACGCGAGCCATACATCGCCGCTATTTTGACTGAATACGATTCTGAAAGGGAGGGGCGGCGAGAAACAGTCGCAGCTATTTCCGGAGCCATTTATCGATCGCTCTTGCGAACACAGCCGAAATCAAATGAGGATTGAGTTTCTGCGGTCGATTGACGGTTTGCATCTGGTTGAAGAGTACCGCGCGTTATTGCGACCGGGCGAAAGCGAAGCCGGTGCTACCGGCACTGTTCATCGTCTGCCGCGTTTCTTCTATGAAATTGGCAGCTGGGAGGAAGCGCACGAGGTTCGCCTGGCGCCGCACTTTACGCTCGCGGAATTGATGCTCGTCGACTGTCGCGAAGCGAGGCTACTCCTAAGTCAGTTCCCTCATTACGTACCGTGTGCAATCCTTTTGCTTGCCAGATTCCTGGAGGACTTCCGGCGCGAAGTTGATGCGCCGGTTTTCATCAGCGCCAACGGCGGATACCGGTCGCCGGCGCATCAGATTGGCGGCGCGAGAAGCATTCATGCCTGGGGCACAGCTGCGAACATTTACCGCGTTGGAGACACGTTTCTGAATGATGTGAGGTCAATTGGGAAATATGGTGCAACAGCTGCGTCGCTCAGTCCGGCTGTGTTTGTTCGGCCGTTTGGATCGGAACGAGGGCAAACCGGCGACCATCTCCATATCGATTTAGGTTTTGCGAGCTTGACTCCGCGCGAATGCAGCGACGCGAATTGAGCTCTTGTTAAGGACATGAAGAATTTCGCAACAGAACGGGGCACCCGCTTTTCTCGCGAACGCACGCTTGTCGCAATACCGCCGCGTGCGGTGATCGGCTTGGAAGCGGAGTTTAATCTTTTCGTCAATGGACGCCGACGTCGGCCGGAGAAGGTGTTTGGCGATCCGAGCCGGCTTGTGCGACGGCGGATGATTCGGCGCACGGGCAAATCGTTTCAATCTCCAGCTGGCGGCGCGATTTATTTTGACACGGGTGTAATCGAGGTTGCGACACCAATTGTTGAACTCGAGCCCGGCTGTTGTTATCGCGCTACTCGCTCACTGTGGGAACAAATCCGGTTTTTACGAGCCGAACTGGATCACTGGGCAACGCGAAACCGCTGCCAGTGCCGCCTGCAGGGTTTTAGCACGCATTACAATTTTTCATTTCCCAATGCGCGAAAATCAAAATTTCGCAACGCGACCAAGCTTGCGTATTTGCTCGCGCACATTTTGCCCGCACCCGTGTTTTTGTTGGCAACGAACCGGCAGAGCAGCGCGGTCGGCGTTCGGCCCCGCAGGATTCGAATTGAGGTGACGGCTGATTTTACCCCGGATCCTGCCTTGATGCTGGCGACGTGCGCTTTCGTGGCGGGCGCCGTAGAAACGGTCCTTCGCTGGGAAGATTTTGGCCTGAGGCAATTGAATCGACATGGAATTCCTCGCATCACGCCGTTTCGCCTGCGAAAACATTCTTCGCGTCGCGGGTGGCGGGTCACAGCCGATTCGTTAGGCCAAAATCCCTTCACGTCGGATGTCAACGCGCCGCTTTGGAAATTGCGCGACGGTCGAGTATTTAGCTTGCGTGCAGTTGCAGCAGAAATTTTGACGCGATTTCGTCGACAAATTCGGCGGATCAGCGACTCCGGCACGCTGGAGCACATCGCAGCAGTTTTCGATGGAAATGCGCGCTCACTTCTCGATTTCGCGGAGCGCCCTCAAGCGTACGATGATGTGGGGCGTGTAATCGATTGGGGCCGCCGCCGGATGCGACGTTGGTCACGCTCCAGGTACGAAAAAATCATCCATAGGGTGATCGCACGCGAACCGCTGCGCATTGGACAAAAACGATATCGAGTGGACCGGGTGAACGGCTGGTATCAAGTCGAGTTTCGAGAGGTGGGAACCAGACGGCGCCGGACATTTAATCTCGATGAACTAGTGCAGATGTCGGCTGCGAAAAAGCCAGCCCCCGCCGGCTCGCGCAAACGCACGCCGGCCAAAAAGCGTCGCTCGACGAAGCTCAAGGAGTGACGGAAGCCGTCGTTCCTTGAAGCATCAGTTCGCGGACGTATTTCACTGGCGGGCTCCCGTAGGAAATCACCTGGTCGTTGTACTTCTTTAGATCGAAATCTTTGCCCAATTTCTTCTGTTCCGCAGCGCGAAGATCGAGATGCTCGGTCGCACCGACAAAATAAGTGGAAAGCTGCGCCGAGGTGAGCCGAGCGCGTTTCCATTTCGCCACTGCTTCACCTTCCTGTTGAAAGGCTTCTTTCATCATCAAATCCAACGCCTGCTGCTCGCTCATATTCCCGGCGTGAATACTTTGATCGAGAATGGCGTTGGCGGTAGCGCGCAACCGCATTTTCAGTTGCTGCATTTTGACCTCGGGTCCGCCGTAGCCCTGCTCGGCCATCATTTGCTCGCAATAAACCGCCCAGCCCTCGATGAATGTGCCGCTTCGAAAGATCGCGCGGACCAGCGTCGGCGCATGGAATTCGTTAGCGTGCGCAAGCTGCAGATAATGGCCTGGCATGGCTTCATGCACGGTCAAATCGCGAATCATATAATTGTTGTATTCACGAAAGAACGAGTCCTTCCGTTCCTTTGACCAGTCCTTCGGCGTAGGTGCCACAGCGAAAAATGTTTTGCCGTCTTTGTCGAGCGGGCCGGGCGAATCACAATACGCTATGGCAACGCCGCGCTTGAATTCGGGCATCGCGATCACGTCGAGAGGAACAGTCGGAACAGCGACCAAATTGTGCTGTTTTACGAAACCGGTGGCTTCCGTGAGAACTTCTTGAGCATAACCGACAACAGTGGCGTCATCGGGATGCTGCTCCGCAAGCTTGTTGAGGACTTCGGCTGTGACCTTATGTTTATCCGCGATCGCTGCCGCGTCTGCGTTGGGAAAATATTTTTTGTAAAGCGGCAGCGCGGTTTCGTAGATGGCGTTTTGCGTCTGGTCGAGATCAGCT
>DATASP010000249.1:0-2242 GCA_036269155.1 Candidatus Udaeobacter sp. | reverse complement strand
AAAAACTCATCGATAACCTGCACGCGACCAAAACGAACGCCGAATTGCTCTTGAGCGGATTGCGGTGAGAGAGATGGCACTCCCAAAATCTGCTTCACACGATGTGATCGCGTCGGAGCACGAGCTAGCCGATTTGATTCGACAAATCCAGGCGGCCGATCGTGTCGCGCTCGATACGGAGGCAGACAGCCTGCATTCGTACCGAGAAAAACTTTGTTTGATTCAAATCAGCGTTCCGTCCGCCGTCATCCTGAGCAATGTCGAAGGATCCCGCGGAACTGCCTCAAAGGTAGGGCTACAAGATGGAAAGCCTGGTCTCGCCACCTCTGGTGGCTGCGTTGCAGCATCGCCTTCACCAGGAATCACTGTTCAGTCGGTTTGCGATTTCATTGTTGATCCATTGAGCCATCTCGGATTGGAACCGCTGCGCCACGCGTTGGAATCGAAGGAAATTGTTTTGCACGCCGCCGATTACGATCTGCGGATGCTTCGGCGCGGCTTAAATTTCACGGCGAGCAAAATCTACGACACAGTCGTTGCGGCACGGTTGCTTGGAATCCGCGAATTTAGTCTTGGTGCGCTGGTGAAGCGCTTCTTCGGTGTCGAGCTTCACAAACATTCGCAAAAGGCAAACTGGGCGCTGCGACCGCTGCCGCCGCGGATGCTGAAATACGCAATGGACGACGTGCATTATTTGTTGCCGCTTGCCGCAATATTAGAGGAAGAGCTGGAGCGTGTTCACCGTCGCGATTGGTTTCGGCAATCTTGTGAACGCGCCATCGAGTTGGCTGCCGCTCAGCGCGAACGCATGCAGGATGAACTTTGGCGCATCGGAGGAGCCGGGGCCCTCGATCCACAGACTGGGGCAGTTCTGCGCGCGCTGTGGCAATGGCGGGAGGCAGAAGCGGAAATGGTAGATCGGCCGCCATTTCACATTTTACAGAACCGCGAGCTCTTGAACGCGGCGGAAAGTTTCACTTCGGGACAAGTGCCAGATTACAAACACTTTTCCGCTCGACGGCGGCAGACCTTTCACGAGGCAGCGAAAATTGGATTGCAATCGCCGCAATCGGAGTGGCCGGTTATGCGGCGACGCTCCGGTTCTCGGCCGACCCCCGAAATGCGTCGGCGCGCGGATCAGTTGCGCGAACGGCGCGACAAAGCGGCCGTGCAACTCGGATTGGAACGATCTTTCATTGCATCCCGTGGCGCTCTCGAGGCTGTTGCAGCTGATCCCGCGCGGGCAACAGCCTTGCTGATTCCCTGGCAACGCGACTTGATCGGAATAGAAAAGTGACCTGTAGTTACGGAATTACCAGCGTCTGACCGACGGTGAGGTCTTTTGGATCGCGAATATTCTTTTTGTTCGCTTCAAGAATCGCTTTCCATCGCTTCGGCGATTTATAAAACTTTCGCGAAATCGAAACGAGCGTGTCGCCCGACTGCACAACATAGGTTTGGCCTGCTTTCTTTGATCCGCCTTTCCTGGAGTCGTTTCCTTGCGACTTCGCGAATGCTGCGGGCTCTTCCAGTTGCTTGTGCAGCGTTAGATTTTCGTTGCGCAACCGCGCCGCTTCCGCCCGAGTGATAACGGAATCGCCGGACAACGCCGTGAGCGCAGCGATCTCATCGCGCTTGATCGAATCCTTGACGTCTTTTGCATGCGAGCCGTTTGGACTCAGGGCGAGATAGCGTTTGAAATGGTGCAGGGCGCTGACGGGATCGTTGAGCTTGTCATCGTAAAGCAGAGCCAGTTTGTAGTGCACCTCGGCACCGCGTGGGCTGTCATCGAGGGCGGCTTCATAGAGGTTCACCGCTCGTTCGAAGTCGCCCTGCGCTGATCTATTGTCTGCATCCTGCATTAATTGGGTGTAACGGGAATTGCCTAGCCGATCGCACCCAGCTAATCCGCTAACGAAAAGCAGCGAGAGGCAAAGCCAGCTCAGATTCGCCTTTGCGGGCCACAGTGAAAAAGAATGGGAGCGGCGACGCCGAGGGTTGTCAGTGCGGCACATTCCCAGCAATTTGCTTACTTGTGAGTGTGCGTGCACTTCAAATCTTTTTATCGCTGACAACGGCGCTCCTCCTTCCCGCCATGCCTGCGTGTGGCGCGCTTTCAACCGGCAACACCTATTCGATTAGTTTTGCCGACATCGACGGCAACAAACTTTCCACAGCCGATGGACACGTGACCATCGTCGTGTTGACGACCAGTGCTGATCGCGAACAGGCGCGCACAGTG
>DATASP010000248.1:0-7538 GCA_036269155.1 Candidatus Udaeobacter sp. | reverse complement strand
CGTCGCGTGAGGCTGTGATCGGTCTGGCTCGGCGACGCATCGCCTGACGGATGATTGTGCACGACGATCACGGCGTGCGCCTGATAAGTTATGGCCGGACGAAAAATTTCACGCGGATGCGCAATGCTCTCGTTGAGGCTGCCGAGCGAGACCTCCTCCATGTGCAGCAAGCGATATCGCGTATCGAGCAGGATAACGCGCAGCGACTCGGTTCGCAGCCTGCGCATCTCGGGCCCGACCAGCTCGGTCACGAGCTCAGGCGAATCGAGTTTTTGCTTTAAGACCGGTTCCTGTGCGAAACGCTTGCCCAAATTGAATGCCGCTACGAGTTGCACCGCCTTTGCCGGGCCGATGCCTTTGATTCCACGGAGCTCCCTAACTGAACAGCGACTCAATTCCTCCAGTGTTTTGTACCTTTCGAGAAGCTCGCGGGCGACTTCAACCGCGTTCACGCCGCGACGGCCGGCTCGCAGTAGGATCGCGATCAATTCCGGCTTGGTTAATGCGTCGGCGCCGCGCGCGAGCAACTTTTCACGCGGCCGCTCCTCGGCCGGCATCTCACGGATTTTCAGCTGCGACATAAATCAGAGTGGGAGCGGCCTTAGCGCCGCGATGGGAGGTTGCCAAGAGTCGGGACATCAAAGTCCCTCTCACATTTCATCAGACGCGAAGCTGATCGAACATCTCGCACAGCGCGTCACCGAGCGAGAACAATGCATCGGCATAAGGATTCGATGCAATTCCATCCAGCGAGCATTGAGCTTCGCGAATCAAATCGCTGCCGGCTGCGATCGATTCGTTTAGCGCTCCGTTCGTCGCGCCGTTCTTCAGGAGCTTGATCATCTCCTCAATTTGTTCGTCGAGGATAAGCTGGCAACAGCGTTCCCGCTCAAATTCCGAAGCGGAGCGGAGAAAGATTAAAACTGGCAGCGTAAACTTGCCCTTGCGCAAATCGGTCCCAAGCGTCTTACCCGTCGCGCTCTCGCTGCCGGCGATATCGACGCAGTCATCGTAAATCTGATAGGCCGTCCCAACCTGAGTTCCGAAGTTTTTGAATATCTCAATCACGTTCGAGTCGGCTTCACTGGTGACTGCGGCCAACTCCGCCGCCGTCGAAAAAAGCGAGCCGGTCTTCATCTGCACGATC
The DNA here is from genome assembly GCA_036269155.1 of Candidatus Udaeobacter sp. Classification (GTDB taxonomy): domain Bacteria; phylum Verrucomicrobiota; class Verrucomicrobiia; order Chthoniobacterales; family UBA10450; genus Udaeobacter. The sequence continues at coordinate 6,391 of DATASP010000248.1, read as the reverse complement.
CGCAGATAATCCTGCACGGTAAGGTTCAGATCGAACCGGCGCTGTGTCTGGATCATTTCACCAGAGCAAACAGTTGCGGCCGTGCGCGCAATTGCGCGACCGATATCTGTGTTCTCGAAATTTGTCGACAATGTGAGCGCATGCGCGAAGAGACAATCGCCCAGCAAAACGCTGAGCGAATTTCCCCAGCGCGCGTTGGCGGTCGGCTGCGCGCGACGGCGCTCCGCTTCATCCATCACATCGTCATGTACAAGGGTGGCGATGTGGATGAGCTCGACAATGACTGCAAGGTCGACGTGGTTCGAGTTGATCTTGCCCGTGGCGGCGCCGACGAGAAGCGCCAGAATCGGCCGAAGGCGCTTGCCGCGACCCCCAATCGCATACACAACATAGCCCTCCAGCGCCGGATCGAATGCCGCCGCCTGTTGTGCAATTCGGATTTCTACTTCTTCGAGATGCGGCTGAACTAACCGCGCTACTTCAGCCAACGAACTGGCAGGCGAAGCAAGAGCCGTAAGACCAGTCCGCCTCGGGCGTGAGTGCGCAGTGGATTCCACGAGGCGAGAATAGCGGCGCGGGTTCTAGCTTGTCAAAGCTTCGCGCCGTAAATTTTCCGCGAGCGCGCCGCATCGTGCGTGTTTTCGTCAGTGTGTCGCCGATGACTGGGACTGTAGGGCGCCAGGTCAAACGCTTTCGGCTGGACGCCGGCGCTTCCCACTTCAACGTTTACGTAACCACGCTTCGGCTCCGTACTTTTGTGCGGCAATTTCCAGCGCCCGGCATTGAACGGCTTTCGGCAAACTCTGCGACTGGCAATTGTTCGACAACTCTACCGCAAATCGTTCCGACAAACGGTTCTCAAGATGGATTCCTTGAATGCTGCCTTGTTGCAACAACCCGCGACGCGTTCGGCGTTGCGCCGCACCAGCGATCTTGCGACCATCGACCATCACGTCCGCGCGCACGGGGTTCGCAAAGCAATTGTAGCCGCCAGCGCTGAAGGCGGTCCGTATGGCATCCGCAGCGCCGCCGGGGTCACCGCCCCCGGCTACAACGGCGCGTTTCCCATTGCCGTCCAAAGCATCACACAAGGCGCGATGAACTTTTTCGTAGATCGACATGGATGATTCCGAGAAGACGTTATCGTTCGCGGGAATCACAATCGAATAGGTAAGATCCTCCCCGTGAAAAACGATTCCGCCGCCCGTCCAGCGGCGGACCAAATCGCGCTCACCGGCGTAACACGCCGCATGAGCAAATTTTCCAAAATAACCGAATGACAGAGCAGGGGAATGCCAGCGGTAAAAGCGGATGGATGGCACCGTCGCGTCCTCCAGAAGAGCTTCGTCTATGGCCATGTTCATCGCCGCCGAATGCGCAGCGGCGTCATGATAAACGTTGAGCGCGGCAAACACCGACATTTCGCGTCAGGCGCGGCGATTCATTTTCGCGCAACATGGTGACCGTACGCTGAAGCGGCGCGAGACCGAGCGCGCACTCCAAAAGCTTCGCGAAATAAGGCGGGCGTTTCCCGGGGATTTTGCACCGCCTGCCCGCCTGTGTGCGGGAAGTGCTGGACTCGCGAAAGCTTTCGGAGTTGGAGTGAGATGTGTCTTCGCATCGCTTTCATTTCGTCAGCGTCAACATGTCATGAGCGCTGCGATAGTTCTTCCAAAATTCGTTCCACGGCTTCTCGCGGATTTCGGTGCGCGGTAATTGGACGGCCAATCCCGATATAATCTGCGCCTGCGTCGAGGGCCTCGCGTGGTGTCATGAACCGTTTTTGGTCGCCCGGTTCCGCCCAGCGCGGACGAATTCCCTGGACCGCGATTTTGATTTTGCCGCCGAATTCGCTGCGAAGAGTTTTGATTTCGTGCGGGCTCGCCACAAGTCCATCGATGCCTGCTTCGACACCTAGCCCAGCCAGGCGCAGGACCTGATTGGCCACTTTGTCGGCGATCCCAATTTCGTGCAGTGTCTGTTCCGTCGCGCTTGTCAGAACAGTCACCCCAAGGATCACTACGTCGTTAGCGCGAGCGTCAGTGGCGGCGCGGATCATTTCGCTCCCACCGCTCAAGTGAATGGTAAGCATGTGCACACCGAGGTGACTCGCGGATTTGACTGCTCCTGCGACCGTGTTCGGAATATCGTAGAGTTTCAGATCGAGCCAGACCTTGGAGCCGGTGGCTAAGACAGCGCGGACGATTTCCGGACCTTCGGCAGTGTAAAGTTGGAGTCCGATTTTGAAAAAAGAAATCTGGTCGCGCAACTCTTGAACGAGTTCGAGCGCTTTTTCTTTTGTCGCGACGTCCAGCGCGACGATGATTTTGTCAGCAGCGTCTGTCATCCCAAGCGGAGTCGAGGGACCCCACGGCACCAGCTTTGACTGGCAACACGGGATGTCTCGACTACGCTCGACATGACGATATATGCAAGTGCTCGCGCCTGCGAAGATCAATCTTTCGCTGAAAATCCTCGGAAGGCGCAGCGACGGTTTTCACGAAATCGAAACGCTTATCACGCCGATCTCGCTTTACGACGAGATCAGAGTTGAGAAGGGCAGCGGTAAACCGGGTATTGTGTTTCGCTGTGACGTGCCTTCGGTGCCGCAGGGCGACGATAATCTTGTCGTGCGCGCGGCGAAAGCGTTCGTAGCCAGGGCAAAGATCGATGCCGCGATTTCAATCCAGCTCCACAAGAAAATTCCCCATGGTGCGGGTCTGGGTGGCGGAAGCAGCGACGCAGCTTCCACGCTAATGGCGCTCAACCAACTGTTCGAGACGAACTTGCCGCGAGAAGCGCTGTCAAAAATAGCGGAAGCGATCGGATCAGACATTCCATTTTTTATTTTCCAGTCCGCAGCAGTTTGTAAGGGACGCGGCGAACTGGTCACGTCCCTAAAGCTGCGGCAAAGGCTATCGCTGCTTTTGGTCAAACCGGGCTTTGCCGTTCCGACTTCATGGGCATATCACCACTGGTTAGGCTCGCGAGAAATTCCAAGCGTCTCTTACGCAACTCAAGAATTCGGGGACCAGACTTTCGTCAACGACCTCGAGCGTCCGGCTTTTGAAAAATTTGTTTTTCTCGCGCAATTGAAGATGTGGTTGCTCAAGCAACCGGAAGTGGCCGTGGTGCTAATGTCGGGTTCTGGCTCGGCAACGTTCGCAGTGCTCCGCGAGCATGCAGAGGCCGATCGTATAGCTGAGCGGGCGAAGGCAGAGCTCGATCCGGAATTGTGGACATGCGCTTGCGAAACGATCGGATAGCGCGCGCGTCTCACGTGCTCTCCCAGAATTCGCAAATACGCGCGGGGGGATTACTCCCCCAAGCGTTGGCGTAACTGTGCTCGCGCGTACTCGCGATTTAGTTTCGCAATCAGGCTGGCGCTGATCTCGGCGGGGCACACGGCTTCGCATTCGTAAGTGTTAGTGCAATTGCCGAAACCCTCCGCATCCATCACGCGAACCATTTTCACCGCACGACTTTCCCGCTCCGGATGGCCCTGTGGCAGGAACGCAAGATGGGAGACTTTTGCGGAAGTGAAGAGCATCGCCGACCCGTTTGGACACGCCGCGGCGCACGCGCCGCAGCCAATGCAGGCTGCGGCTTCCATGGCCAGGTCGGCATCGTGCCTGGGAATCGGGATCGAATTTGCTTCCGGGGCGGACCCAGCACGGGCACTGATGAACCCGCCGGCTTGCACAATGCGATCCAATGAGCTTCGATCAATCACCAGATCCTTGACGAGCGGGAAAGCGCCGACACGGAACGGCTCGACTGTGATCGTGGCGCCGTCTCGAAACTTTCTCATGTAAAGCTCGCATACCGCGGCTGGATGATCGGGACCGTGAGCTTCGCCGTTAATCGTGAGCGAACACGTACCGCAAATTCCTTCGCGGCAATCGGAATCGAATGCGATTGGCTCCTCGCCGCGCACAAGCAACTTTTCATTCAGAATATCGAGCATTTCCAGAAACGACGTGTGCGACGAGATGTTTTCCACGTCGTAATCGATAAGTTTGCCGGGGGATTTTGGATTGGGCTGCCGCCAGATTCTCAACTGAAAGTTCATGGTTGAGAGTTGAGAGTTGAGAGTAGCGATTTCCTCAAGCCGCTGAGCATTCGGCTCAACTCTTCGGCGTCATTGTAGATTGGTCGAAACTGGATGTCGCTCCAAAAGCCTTGACGCTGCGCAATGAAAGCTTGCGAGACTACTTCGAAGACGGACCCAGCCGCGATCTCCAAGAATCGAGCAAAATCACTCTTAGAAGATCGAGACGAACCTTCTGTGATATTCGACGAAATTGAAACGGCTGCTCTGCGGAGCCGGTTTGTTAGGCCAAACCGCTCTTCGGCTGGGAATGCCCGGGTCTCGTTGTAAACCAGGTTGGCGAAATCAATCGCCTTCTGCCAGACATCGAGCTTTTCGAAATTGAACATAGGTTTGTCTCTCAACTCTCAACTAACGACTCTTAACTTCACTTATAGCTCCTTTGTGCGAGATGCACGGTCTCGAAATGTAGCGGCTCGCGATGCAGCTTCGGGCGTTGCCCGTCACCTTGAAATTCCCACGCGTACACCGCAGCGTGACGTTCGTCGTCACGCAGTGCCTCGCCGTCGGGAGTTTGATGTTCCTGGCGAAAATGCGCGCCAGCCGATTCGTCGCGCTCGAGCGCGTCCATACACATCAGCTCAGCAAATTCGAGGAAATCGGCGACGCGCCCAGCGCGTTCCAGGGACTGGTTAAAATCTTCTTCGCTGCCCGGGACGCGCACCTCGTGCCAGAATTGTTTTCGCAGTTCAGGAATTTTTTCGAGCGCTTCGCGTAACCCTTTTTCGTGACGCGACATCCCGCATTTATCCCAGAGAAGAAGGCCGAGTTCCCGGTGAAACGAATCGAGCGAACGGCTTCCATTGACTTCCAGGAGTTTCTCGATCCTGGCACGAACATCTTCTTCTGCTTCTTGAAACTCCGGAGAATCTGGCGACGGCCGTTTTCCCATTTGACCGGCGAGATAACTTGGGAGCGTGTTAGGCAAAACGAAGTAACCGTCAGCCAGACCCTGCATTAGCGCGCTGGCTCCGAGGCGGTTGGCGCCGTGATCGGAAAAATTCGCTTCACCTATAACAAACAAACCCGACACGTTGCTCATCAAGTCGTAATTGACCCAAAGGCCGCCCATCGTGTAGTGGACGGCGGGATAAATCCGCATCGGCATCTTGTAGGCATTTTCACCGGTGATCTTTTCGTAAACTTCGAACAAGTTTCCGTAGCGCTCGCGAATCACATCTTCGCCCAGGCGTTTGATGGCATCGGCAAAATCCAGATACACGCCGCGTCCGCCAGGCCCAACGCCACGACCCTCGTCGCAAACCTCCTTCGCTGCGCGTGATGAAATGTCCCTCGGCGCGAGGTTTCCGTAGCTCGGATATTTTCGCTCGAGATAATAGTCCCGATCTGCTTCGGGAATTTCGCCTGGCGGCTTGTCGCGGTCTTCCTTGCGCTTCGGCACCCAGACGCGCCCGTCGTTCCGCAGCGACTCGGACATCAGCGTGAGCTTGGATTGATAGTCGCCGCTAACCGGGATGCACGTGGGGTGAATTTGCGTGAACGATGGATTGGCAAAAAGCGCGCCCCGTTTGTAAGCGCGGTATGTGGCTGTGACATTGCAGCCGCGCGCATTCGTTGAGAGATAAAACACGTTGCCATATCCGCCGGTAGCGAGGACGACGGCGTCCGCCGCGTGTCTGTCGATTTTTCCTGAGCGGAGGCTGCGCGTGATGATTCCCTTTGCCTGTCCATCCACGATCACCAGATCGAGCATCTCGGTTTGAGGGAACATCCGCACAGTGCCGCCGGCGATTTGGCGGCAGAGCGCCTGATAACAACCCAGCAAAAGTTGCTGGCCGGTCTGACCGCGTGCGTAAAACGTCCGGGACACCTGGGCACCGCCAAACGAGCGGTTGGCGAGTAGCCCGCTGTACTCCCGCGCGAAGGGCACACCCTGCGCAACGCATTGATCGATGATGTTGTTGCTGATCTCCGCCAGCCGGTAAACGTTCGCTTCGCGGGACCGGAAGTCGCCGCCTTTTATCGTGTCATGGAAGAGGCGGTAAACGCTGTCGCCATCGTTCTGATAATTTTTCGCCGCATTGATTCCGCCTTGGGCTGCAATCGAATGCGCGCGCCTCGGCGAATCCTGAAAACAAAAACATTTCACCCGATAACCCAACTCTCCCAGAGTCGCCGCGGCCGAACCACCGGCCAGGCCGCTGCCAACAACGATGACATCAAACTTTCGGCGGTTGTTCGGATTCACCAACCGCATGTGGTCTCGGTGGCTGCGCCATTTTTGCGCGAGAGGCCCCGGCGGAATTTTTGCGTCCAACG